>DATJOU010000279.1:0-3292 GCA_035506775.1 Solirubrobacteraceae bacterium
GCCGAGCTTTATGACACCCAGGTCGAGCTGATCACCCGCCTGGCCAAGGCGGCCGAGCTCCGGGACGACGACACCGGCGCCCACATCGACCGTGTGGGCCGGATCTGCGAGCGGGTCGCGCTGCAGCTGGGAATGGCTCCCCGCGAGGCCGAGCGTCTGCGGATCGCCAGCACCCTCCACGACGTAGGCAAGATCGGCGTCTCGGACGGGGTGCTGCTCAAGCGCGGCGAACTCAACAGCGAGGAGTGGGAAGCGATGATGGCCCACACCACGACCGGCGCGACGCTGCTGTCGGGCTCACGCTCGCCGCTGCTGCAGATGGCCGAGGTGATCGCCCGCACCCATCACGAGCGCTGGGACGGCACCGGTTACCCGGAGGGGCTGAAGGGCGAGCAGATCCCGCTCGTGGGACGCATCTGCGCGATCTGCGACGTGTTCGACGCGCTCGCCTCGCGCCGCTCCTACAAGGACCCGTGGGCCTTCGACCGGGTCGTGCGGGAGATCGAACGCAAGCGCGGGAGCCACTTCGACCCACGCGTCGTCGACGCCTTCCTGAAGGTGATCGACGAGTTCCGTGGCGAGACCTGGGAGGCGGCAGATGCCCCGGCGCCCGCCGCCGCCGAGGGCGCGTCCGCCGCGGCCGAGGGGGAGCCCGCCGCCGAGGTGCCCGCCGGCGCCGGCGCTGGCGCTGGCGACAGCGGCTGGGAGCCGCCGGGCGACCCCATCGCTCTCGACGATGCGATCGCCGCCAGGGCGGTCGCCGCGCGCGGACCCGCCGGGCGGCGGCCCAGCCAGGGCCGGGTCCCCCGCTAGAACGGCTCGCCGTCGAGGTACAGCTCGCCGGGGGGCCATCCGACGCCCTCCCGCAGCGGCCTCCACATCGCCCCCATCGGCATCCTCAGCCGCCCCCCGGGCTGGTCCACCCACACCGGGTCGGGAATCTCCTGGAAGCCGAACTCGCGGTACAGCCCCACCAGGTGCGGCTCGCAGAACAGCATCGCGCGGTCGGCCGGAAGCCCGCGGGCCAGCTGCAGCAGGTGCCCGGCGAGCTCCCGCGCCAGTCCATGCCCGCGGGCGCTGCGCGTGACCACCATGCCCCCCAGCCCGACGACCGCGAACGGGGGCCCCGCCGCCGTGTGCAGCTCGGCGAGCACCGCCCCGCCGGCCGCGAGCAGCCTGCCGTCGTCGTCGCGCAGGCCGATGTTGCGGGTCTTGTCCCGCCACGAGAGCCCTTCGCCGGCGGCACCCCACGGATGCTGCTCGCCCGCCACCAGCTCCTCCCAGTAGGGCTCCGCCTCGGCGTCGAGCTCCACGACCCTCATGGCCGGCCATTGTGGTCGATCGCGGCCGGGGCGGGCCCGGGGACGCGGGGTTCCGCATACGCTTCCCGCCGATGACCGACCTGGAGAAGCTGCGCGAGCGCACCGCCGAGCTCGCCGACCTCGAATGCGTTCAGATGCTGCTGGGCTGGGACCAGCAGGTGATGATGCCCTCCGAGGGCGCCGAGGCCCGCTCCCAGCAGCTCGGGACGGTCGCCCGCCTGAACCATGAGCTGGCCCGCGACGAGCAGCTCGGCCGCTGGCTCGACGGGCTCGACCGGCTCGACGGAAGCGGGCTCGACGGGGTGGACGCCGACATCGTGCGCCTGGCCCGGCGCGACTGGGAGCGCGCCCGGCGGGTTCCCGACGAGCTCGCCGCCGAGCTCGCCAGCGCCGGGGCGGAGGGCCAGCAGCGCTGGCAGCAGGCCAGGGCGGCCGACGACTTCTCGATGTTCGCCCCGGCGCTCGAACGCAACGTGACGCTCGCCAGGGAGTACGGGGCGCTGGTCGCCGACGACGGGCACACGCCGTACGAGGGGTTGCTCGGCGACTACGACTTCGGGGTCCGGGCGGACGACCTGCGCACCCTGTTCGGCGCGCTCGCCGACGGCCTGCTGGCGCTGGTGGAGGACGCCGAAAGGTATTCGCCGCCGGTCACGCTGCAGGTACCCGTGCCGGCCCAAGAGGTCGCGGTTGCGGGGACGCTCGCGCGCCTGGGGGTGGATCCGGTGGGCTGGCGGGTGGACGTGTCGGCGCACCCCTTCACGGCCTGGATCGGGCGTGGCGACACGCGCGTGACGGTCCGCTACAGCGACGGCAACGTCGAGTCGCTGCTGGCCGCTCTGCACGAGTACGGCCACGCGCTCTACGAGCGCCAGATCGACCCCGCCCTGATCAGGACCAACCTCGGTCGCGGCACCTCGATGTCGATCCACGAGTCCCAGAGCAAGCTGTGGGAGAACCACGTCGCCCGCAGCTCCCCGTTCGCCGAGCTGCTCGCCGCCGAGCTGGCGACGGCCGGTTTCGCGATCGACCCCGGGGAGCTGTACGCGAGCCTCACCGGTGTGCAGCGCTCGCTGGTCCGGGTCACCGCGGACGCCCTCACCTACCCGCTCCACATCGTCCTGCGCTTCGAGCTGGAGCTGGCGCTGATCGAAGGGGACCTCACCGTGGCCGACCTCCCGGGCGCCTGGAGCGAGGGCGTCAGGCGGCTGCTCGGCCTCGAGGTCCCCTCGGACGCGCTCGGGGCCCTGCAGGACGTCCATTGGGGGGCGGGGAGCTTCGGCTACTTCCCCAGCTATGCCCTCGGTTGCCTGATCGCGGCCCAGCTGTGGGAGACGCTCGAGCGCGAGCTGGGGTCGCGCGAGGAGGAGCTGCGACGGGGGGAGGGGGGCTCGATCCGGGCCTGGCTCGGAGAGCGCGTGCACCGTCACGGTCGCCGGCTTGACACGACCGAGCTGGTGGAACGCGAGACCGGCGCCCCGCTGTCGATCGACCCCTTCATCCGCTACGTCGAGCCGCTCGCCCGGCCCCACTGAGCCGGCTGCACGATCGCTCTCACGAGGTCCGGACGCTGTCCTAGCCTCGCCCGGCCGTGACGATCAGCGTGAGCGCCGGGACCGACTCGACCAGCAGGCTGCTGGGGTCGCTGAACGACCGCCAGCTCGAAGCCGCCACCCATGACGGGGAGACGCTGCTGATCCTGGCGGGAGCGGGGACCGGCAAGACGACCACGCTGTGCGGACGGGCGTCGTGGCTGATCTCCCAGGGGCACTCCCCGGAGCGCCTGCTGCTGGTCACCTTCACGCGCCGGGCGGCCCACGAGCTCGTCGGGCGGGCACGCGGCCAGGCGGGCACGGTCGCGGGCGTCGGCACGATCGTCGGAGGCACCTTCCACTCGCTTGCCCACCGCTTCGTGCGCCTGCACGCCGGCGCACTCGGGCTGGTGGGCGGCTTCGGCGTGCTCGACGCCG
>DATJOU010000280.1:0-15313 GCA_035506775.1 Solirubrobacteraceae bacterium
GAACCGGGCCACGGGCTGGTGTTCGCCAACGCCGCCCGTCCGCTGGACGGTCCGGCCGCCGCGCTGCTGTCCGCCAGCAGCCAGTACGGGCCGCTGCTGGTGCTCGAAAGCCCCGATCGGATCGGTCCGGCGCTGGGGACCTACCTCGCCGACATCCAGCCCGCCTACACCTCCGCGCCCGCCTATCAGCCGGTCCACGGGGTCTACAATCACGGCTGGCTGATCGGCGACGAACACATGATCTCGCCGGTCACGCAGGCCGAAATCGACTCGCTGCTGGCGATCAGCCCGAGCAAGCAGACCGGCGAAGAAGCCCCCCAACCAGAATGAGCGAGTCCGAGGACCCCCGGCGCGTGCAGCGCAAGCAGAGCTCCGGCGAGGTGACCGTGGAGGACGTGCGCCAGCTGATGGGAGCCTCCACGCCCCATTTCGCCCTGCAGCTGCGCAACCGCATCGCCACCCTGATCGCCGGCCTGCCGCTGGGCCACCCCGCCCGCCTGGAAGGGGAGCGCGAGATTGCCAGGCTGGAGCAGCTCGGCTTCAGCGGCGAGAACCGCGGCGAGGGCTTCGTCGAGGGCGAGCGCCCGCTGCCCTCGCTGGAGCTCCAGCCCGAGAGCCCCGGCTAGCGCGCCAGCAGACGTTCCCGCTTGGCGTCGAGGTGACGCAGGCGCAGCAGTTTGTAGAGCACGCTGAAGATCGCGATGTCCAGCGCCAGCAGCGGGATGTTGACCCAGCGGGGCACGGACGTGAAGGCGCCCGCGACCAGCAGCACGGCGGAGTGGAAGACGACCACCGGGACCAGCGCCAGCAGCACCGTGTGCGAGCGGTAGCCGCCGAGGTGCTCGCGCAGCGTGACCTCGAAGGTGCCGATGGCGACCGCCGCGATGCTCGCCGCCAGCAGCGCCGCCGGCAGCTCTTCCCTCAGGAACACGGACACGAGCACCCCGATCACGCCCACCAGGATCAGCAGCTCCGACAGCGGGAGCGGGTGCCAGGGCGCCCGCGGGCGCTCCCCGGCGGCGTCGCGGGCGCCGGCGCGGTCGCGGGCCCGTGGGCGTGAGGGCGACGGCTGCCCGGAGGCGGGCCGCTCGGGAGCAGCGACACTCGAGGAGGACGAGGTGGGCTCTCCGCTGCGCTCCCCCTGTGTCCGCTGGGACGCCGGCCTGCGGGACCGGGCCCGTTTGGAGCTCTTGCGCTTGGCCACGGCGCTCGCTCTAGGGAGCGTGCGAGGGTCCGCTGCGCTGCATTGGCATCGATGCTAGCGCCTATCCTTGGTAGCTGATGCCGCCGGCCAGCTCTCCCGCAGAACCCGCGGGCGCGGGCATCCCGGGGAGCGCCCTCAGCGGTCCCTATCCGGTCGGCGAGTACGCCTCGGCGCTGCGCGACAAGCTGCGGTCCTTCACGCGGGTGCAGCTGATCGGCGAGCTGGTCAACCTGAGGGTCGCCCGGGCGAGGGTGTACTTCGAGCTGCGGGACGCCACCGGGGCGATCCCCTGCAGCGCCTGGCGGAACGATTGGGAAGCAAGGTGCGCGCGCGAGGGAGTGACCCCCGAGGACGGGATGCAGCTGGTGGTGGCCGGCGGGTGCGACTACTACCCGGGCAGCTCAAGCGCCTCCCCCGGCTTCTCGTTCGCCGTCCACGACCTGCGCGTGGCGGGGGAGGGCGACCTGCTGGCCCGGATCGAGCGGCTGCGCCGGCAGCTGCGCTCGGAGGGCCTGCTCGAGCGCCAGAAGCTGCTCGCGCTGCCGCTGCTGCCGCGCACGATCGGGGTGATCACGGGGGAGAGCGGGAAGGCCCGTGACGACGTGCTCGCCGCCCTGCAGCGACGCGGCTGGAGGGGGCGGCTGGTGTGGGCCTTCACGCCCGTACAGGACCGCCACGCGGCGCCCGCCATCTGCCGGGCGCTGGCGGATCTCGCGGCGGTGGCCGAGGTCGAGGTGGCGATCGTGGCCCGCGGCGGCGGATCCCAGGCCGACCTGCTCGCGCTCAGCGACGAGACCCTGTGCCGGACGGTGGCGATGTGTGCGATTCCGGTGATCGCCTCGGTCGGCCACCACAGCGACCGGACGCTGCTCGACGACGTCGCCGCGGTCAGCTGCTCGACCCCCACCCACGCCGCCGAGGCGGCCGTCGGGATCGACTGCGGGCGGGCGCGGGCAGAGGCGCTGGCGGCGGCCGTACGCCTGCGTGACCACGGCCGCCGGGCCGTGCTCTCGCGGGCACGCACGCTGACGATGCTCTCGCGCGCCCCGGCCGGGCGGCTGGAGCGTCAGCGGGGGCTGCTGCACCAGCGGCTGCGGGAACTGCGTGCCGGAGCCCGGCGGCGGCTCGGAAGCGAGCAGGCCCTCGCCCACCGGCGGGCGATCGTGCTGGAGCGCAAGAGCGCCTCGGCGCTGCTCGACTGCAGCCAGCGGCGGCCGCGGGAGCTCGAGCGGCTGGCGCTCGCGCTGGCCGGCCACGACCCCCAGCGCACGCTCGAACGGGGCTACGCGCTCGCCTTCGACGCCGCCGGGGAGCCGCTCGCCGGCGCCGAGGCCGCTCGCCGGGCACGGCAGCTGCATCTGCGCTTCGCCGACGGGGAGCTGGACGCGGAGGTGCGCGAGCGATGAGCGAGCCGGCCCCGAGCGAGCAGCCGGTGCAGGAGAAGCTCGGCTACGAGGCGGCCAGCGCCAGGGTCGAGGAGATCATCCGGCGGCTGGACTCCGGGGAGGCGAGCCTCGACGAGACGCTCGCGCTGCTGAGGGAGGGCAAGACGCTGATCGAGCTGTGCGCCAAGGAGCTGGCGGCGGTCGGGGACGCCCTGCAGGAGCTGCGCCTGGACGAGCTCGTGAGCCGGCTGGAGGGGACGACGGAGGCATGAGCGACTGGGAGCGCCTCGCGGAGCTGGAGCTGCAGATCGACGACTACTCGCTCGAGCCCCTGCAGGCGAGCGTCTCCAGCGACTTCGAGCGCAAGAGCACGGTCATCCACCTGCGGGGCGCCGGCGAGGACGGTGTCGGGGAGGACGTCACCTACGACGCCGAGGACCACGAGATCCTGCAGGCGGGGGGACCCGCGCTGGAGCTCGCCGGACGCCACACGATCGGGTCCTTCAGCGAGCTGCTGGCCGGCATGACGCTGTTCCCGGAGCCTCCCCGGCGGGAGGTCTCACAGCGGTACCGGACCTGGGCCTACGAGTCGGCGGCGCTGGACCTGGCCCTGCGCCAGGCCGGGATCCCGCTGCACGAGGCTCTGGGGCGCCCCCCGCAGCCGGTCCGCTTCGTGGTCTCGCTCCGCCTCGGAGAGCCGCCCACGATGCAGCCCATCCGGGCCCGCCTGGAGCACTACCCCGGCCTGCGCTTCAAGCTCGACCCCACGAGCTCGTGGGACGAGGGGCTGATCGGCGAACTGGTCGCCACCGGGGCGGTGGACTCGGTGGACTTCAAGGGCTACTACTCGGGCTCGATCGTGGACCAGGCCCCCGACCCGGTGCTCTACCGGCGGGTGGCGGAGGCGTTCCCCGACGCCTGGATCGAGGACCCGGCGTTGACCGAGGAGACCGACGCGGCCCTCGCCCCCTACCGGGACCGCTTCTCCTGGGACGCCCCGATCCACTCGATCGAGGACATCGTCGCCCTCCCCTACCCCCCGCGGATGGTCAACATCAAGCCCTCCCGGCTCGGGGGGCTGCGCAACCTGCTCGACGCCTACGCGTACTGCGCCGAGCGGGGGATCGGCAACTACGGAGGGGGGCAGTTCGAGCTCGGGGTGGGCCGGGGGCAGATCCAGTACCTGGCCTCCCTGTTCCACCCCGACGCACCCAACGACGTCGCCCCCTCGGGCTACAACCTGCCGGCACCCGCGCAGGGACTGCCGAGCAGCCCGCTCGCGCCGGCCACGGCCACGACCGGGTTCCGCTGGGGCTGACGGGCCCACGCGCCGGGGCTGACGGGGCCGCGCTGAGATAAAGCTCGCAGGCGAGCGCAACTTGGCCGTGCCCGCTAGGTTGCTCACGTCAAGTGCAACTGCGAAGGATGTCCCTCGCCGGCGCGCTGATCGCGCCGATGCTGTGCGCAGGTGTCGCGCCCGCAACGGCCCTCGCCAACGGGGCCGGGGGCGCCTCCGGCCCGCCTCCCTCCACGGCCAAGGTGGGCGGCAGCGCGCCCACCTCCAAACCCGCCCCCAAGGGCGGGACGGTGCAAGTTTCCTTGCACGACACCGCCGTGCGGATCATGCGCGTGTCCTGCACCCCCAGCTCCCAGTGCGCGAGCAACCCGCGACAGGTCTCGCTCCACGGGACGCTCGTGTTCGAAGGCAAGGGGCTGCAGCCGGGCATGGTGGTGGGCTTCCCGAGCTCCCCCGGGGCCCGCATCAGCAGCTACTCCCCCGCCGCCCGCCTGCGCCGCTCGGGGACGAGGCTGCTGCTCACGGTGCCGAAGACCGCGCACACGGGCCGGATCAAGATCCTGCTCAGCAAACACCGCTACACCAGCTCCTTCGGGCCCATCTACGTCTACGCCCACGCGATCGGGCCCCCGAAGCCGAAGGTCATCGACCCGGCGCCGAGCGACCCCAGCGTTTTCGACGGCCAGGGGATGTGGATCTGGTACATGAGCCACTCCGACGGGGGCAGCGTGGCCTCGATCGTGGCCCAGGCCCACGCCGCCGACGTGAGCACGCTGTTCATCAAGAGCTCCGACGGCTCGGCCAACTACTGGACCCAGTTCTCCTCTCAGCTGGTGGCCGAACTCCACGCCGCGGGCCTGAAAGTGTGCGCGTGGCAGTACGTGTACGGGAGCAACCCTGCCGGCGAGGCCGCCCTCGGGGCCGAGGCCGTGGCCAACGGGGCCGACTGCCTGGTGATCGACGCGGAGGCCGAGTACGAAGGCAAATACGCCGCCGCCCAGACCTATCTCGCCGACCTGAGGGCCAAGATCGGGGCCGAATACCCGCTCGCGCTCGCCTCGTTCCCGTACGTCGGCTACCACCCGACCTTCCCCTACTCGGTGTTCCTGGGCCCCGGAGGGGCCCAATTCAACCTCCCCCAGATGTACTGGAAGGACATCGGCCAGTCGGTGGACACGGTGTACGCCAACACCTACATCGCCAACCGCGTCTACGAGCGTCCGATCTACCCGCTCGGGCAGACCTACGGCGGCGTGTCGAGCGCCGAACTGGTGCGCTTCCGTGAGGAGGCGGTCGACTACGGCGCCACCGGGATCTCCTTCTGGGACTGGCAGGAAACCGCTGCCTCGGGGTGGACCGCGCTGGCCGCGGCGCTGGCCCCGCTGACGACCGTGACCCCGAACACGACCTACCCGGAACTGTCCGACGGCAGCAAGGGCGACGCGGTGCTGTGGATGCAGGAGCACCTCGCCACCGCGATCCCTGCCCAGGAAACGACCGGCATCTTCGCGAGCCAGACGCTCGCCGACGTCGAGAGCTTCCAGGCCAGCCACGGGATCGCCGTCAGCGGGATCGTGGAAGCCGCCACCTGGCAGGCGCTGCTGGCGCTGGCGCCGGTGGCGGTCAGCTGGACCGGGGCCGGCCCCAAGGGCTAGATGGTTGATTCCACGACCATCTAGAGCGCGGAACGGGCCGGCGCGCACGCACCGGCCCGTCCGTCGGACAACCGGCGGGAGCTTCTCCCGCCCGCCGTCTGAGACTCCTATACCCGCTGGATCAGGGTGGCGGTGCCGAGGCCGCCGCCGCAGCACATCGTCACGAAGCCGATCTCCTTGTCGGAGCGCTCGAGCTCGTGCAGCAGGGTCGTGATCAGCCGGGCGCCGGTCGAGCCGAGCGGGTGGCCGAGGGCCATCGCCCCGCCGTTGACGTTGACGCGGTCCATGTCGGGGTTCAGCTCCCGGCGCCAGGCGGCCACCACGGGCGCGAACGCCTCGTTGATCTCGATCAGGTCGATGTCGTCGATCTTCATCCCGTTGCGCTGCAGGATTTTGCGGGTCGCCGGGATCGGGCCCTCGAGCATTTTCACGGGGTCACAGCCGACGGTGGTCTGGTCGGCGATCCTCGCCCGGGCCTTCAGACCGAGGGCCTTGGCCTTGTCCGCCGACATCAGCAGCACGGCCGCCGCGCCGTCGGAGATCTGGGAGGAGTTGCCGGCCGTGATCTTCCCGTCCTCCTTGAAGGCCGGCTTCAGCTGGGAGAGCGCCTCGAGGCTCGTGTCGGGACGGATCCCCTGGTCGCTGACGAGCGTGTCGCCGTTGACCTGCATCGGCACGATCTCGCGCTCGAAGCGGCCCTCCTCGGTGGCCTGGGCGGCGAGGCGGTGAGAACGCAGGGCGAGCTCGTCGAGCTCGGAGCGGGGGATCTCCCACTGGTCGGCGATCATCTCCGCGCCGAGGCCCTGGCCGACGATGTTGTGCTTGGCCATCAGCTCGGGGGTGAAGGCGTACCCGAACTCCTCCTGGGTTTTCATCCCGGCGGAGAAGGGCAGGTGGCCCATGTGCTCGACGCCCGAGCCGATCATCGCGTCGTGGACCCCGGCCGCGATCAGGGCGGCGGAGAAGTTGACGGCCTGCTGGGCCGAGCCGCACTGGCGGTCGACGGTGGTTCCGGGGGTCTCGATCGGCAGGCCCGCCTGCAGCCAGGCGTTGCGGGCGATGTTGAAGCCCTGCTCGCCGAACTGCTGGACGCACCCGGCGATCACGTCCTCGACCTCGAGGGGATCGACGCCGGAACGCTCGATGACCTCGGTGTAGGTCTTGGCCAGCAGCGTGTTTGGGTGGGTGTCCTTGTAGTAGCCCTTCTCCTTGTGTCCGCGGCCGATCGGCGTGCGGACGGCCTCGACGATTACGACCTCGCGGCCCTCTGATTGCCTCATGTCAGGAGTCTCCTCGATGGTTGCCAAGCATTGATGGGCGAAGACCCGGCCCCGCTCCCGAGCGTCGCAGACGCGTCCTTTGAGAGAATGCCCGGACCCTGCAACAACTACTCTACCGCGCGGCCTCCGACCGTTGACTGGCCAGTCAGCCAGGATCGGCGGGGAGGACTGGCTTCCCGGGAAAGGACGATTCGCCTGACCACAGGCCTCGCGATAGCAGGCAGCGGCGCGATCGCATGCGGACTCGCAGCGACGGCGGCCCATCACGGGCCGGTGCTGCTGCTCGCGCGCTCGGAGAGCTCGGCCGAACGGGCCAAGGCGAACGTGGAACGGACGCTCGAGCGGCTCGGAGCGGAGATCGACCCTGAGCACGTGCAGATCGTCACCGACCCCGGAGCGCTGGCCTCGTCGTCGTTCGTGGTCGAGGCGGTGGTGGAGGAGCTCGACGTGAAGACGGGGCTGCTGGCGGAACTCGACGCCGTCGTGGGGCCGGAGGCGATCCTCGCCAGCACCACCTCCTCGTTGTCGGTGGAGGCGCTCGCCGAGGCCAGCGGCCGTCCGGACCGGTTCGTGGGCCTGCACGTGTTCAACCCGGTGACGAAGATGGAGCTGGTGGAGCTGGTGTTCCCCAGCCGTGCGAGCGAGGAGACCCGACGGCGGGCCCTGGAGCTGTGTGAGACCTTCGAGAAGGTGCCCGTGGAGGTCCCCGACGTGCCCGGCTTCGTCGTCAACCGGCTGCTGTTCCCGTACCTGTTCAGCGCCGTGAGGCTGATGGAAGAGACCGGGCTGTCCCCCGAGGACGTGGACACGTGCATGCGGCTCGGGGCCGGACACCCGATGGGGCCGTTGGAACTGCTGGACCTGGTGGGACTCGACGTGTCCCGGGCGATCGGGGAGACGATCGGGGCCGAGGTACCCGAGCGGGTCGACGCGCTGATCGCCGAAGGAGCCCTCGGGCGCAAGAGCGGGCGGGGTTTCTACGAGCGCAAGCGCGACCCCCAACGAGCCGCCTGAGGGCCTGCCGGCAGGGCCCGGGTGGGCCGCAGGGGGCCCCTCAGCGGGCCCCTGATACGGGGGCCGCGAGAATTTATCCCAGCGCGAATCGGGGTTTAGGCTTCCTTGATTCGCGTGGAGATACTTCTGTTTGCGACCCTCGATAGTCGCAATCGCACACCCGCCTCCTCCCAGTGCGCACAGTCCGGTCCGCTTCCCCCCCGCGGGCCGGACGTGCTTAACGGCCCGTTTCGCGCTGGCCCTCCTCGGGAGCCTCGCGGGAGCGGGTCACGCGACGCTCGCGAATGCGGACAGCCTCGATGCGGTTGTCGCGCACCGACTCCACGCGGATCGAGAACCCGCCGGCGTTGACGGTGTCGCCGCGGCGGGGCAGGCGGCCGAGCTCGGCGAACACGAAGCCGCCGACGGAGTTGTAGGCGTCGCTGTCGACGGGGAGCTCGAGGCCGTAGTCGGCCAGGTCTGCGATCGCCACGTGGCCGCGTACGAACCAGTCGCCGTTCGCCAGGCGGCGGATCTCGCCGGTGCTCGGGTCCGTCTCGTCGATGATCTCGCCGACGATCTCCTCGACGATGTCCTCGACGCTGACGACCCCGACGACGCGGCCGTACTCGTCCACGACGACCGCCATCGAGGCCCGCTCGCGCTGGAGGTCCGCGAGCAGGTCGTCCAGGGGCTTGGTCTCGGGGACGATCAGGGCCGCGTGCACGATCCCCTCCAGGGAGGCATGGGCGCCCTTCTGCATGTACAGGCGGGCGAGCTCGCTGACGTGGACGATCCCACGGACTCGGTCCCGGTCTTCGTCTTCGGTCACCACCAGGCGGGTGTGGCCGCTGGAGATCGAGGCGCGCAGGGCGGCTTCGACGTCCTGGGAGATGTCCACCGTGTTGACTGCCGGAATCGAGGTCATCACCTGGCGGGCCTCCTGCTCGTGGAGGTGGAAGACGCCGCGCAGCATCCCCGCCTCGCCGGGGTCGATCTGGCCCTCGGCGTGGGACTCGGCGATCAGGCGCTTGAGCTCCTCCGAGGAGCCCGCCTCGGAGTTGGCGCGCAGGTCACTGCCGAGTAGCCGCAGGACGCGGTCGGACACCGCGGTGACGGCGATCACGAAGGGGCGGAACAGGACGCTGAAGCCCTGCAGCGGGCGGGCCACCCGGCGGGCGACGGACTCGGCGCGGTCGATGGCGTAGAACTTCGGCACGATCTCGCCGGCGATCAGCAGCAGCGAGGTGATGATGGCGAAGGCGAGCACGACCGAGATCGTCACGGTGACGCCGTGGGTGACGCTCGAGGGGAATATTTCTTCGATCGCGGAGGACAGCGCGGGGGTGCCGAGGGCACCGATGCCGATGGAGCAGATCGTGACCCCGATCTGGACGGCGGAGATGTACTTGTTGACGTCCTCCTGCTGGTCGAGCGCGAGCTGGGCCCCGCGGGCGCCCTCGTCGCGGAGCACTTCCAGGCGGGCCCGGCGGGAGCGCACGAGCGCGTACTCGGCGACCACGAAGAACGCGTTCAGCGCTATCAGGAGCGCCGTGAGGACGAGCCTGAGCCCGTTCACAGGGCAGCAGCCATGCTCACCGTTGACGCGACACCGTCGCGGGGGACCCCATCGCTGGGGGAGCCTCGTCGCGGGCGAGGAGACGAGCCGACGCTACTTCGAGGAGGATCTTCTTCGTCTTCGGTCATCGATCTCGTCGACCCCGTAAACGTAGCAAGCCGGGTGGTGGGAGGCGCCCCGAGCGGACGCTCGGCGGCGCTCACGGGGGGCGGCGGGTGCCGGTGGGGTTCAGGCGACCCCGTCGATGCGGGCCGCGAGACCGAAGTCCGAGTCGGTGAGGCCGCCCTCGGAGTGGGTCGAGAGGGTCAGGCGTACCTTGTTCCAGCCGTGGATCAGTATGTCGGGGTGGTGGTTGGCCCGCTCGGCCAGGTCGGCCACGCGGTTGACGAACGCGACCGCGGCGGCGAAGTCGTCGAGCTTCCACTCGCGCTCGATGGAGTCGCCCGCGAGGTGCCAGCCCTCGAGGGCCCCGAGCCGGGTCTGCACCTGGGCGTCGCTCAGCAGCGCCACGCGCGCAAGGTTAGCTTCGCCGCCCGGGACGCGTACAGTCGGGTACCCATGAGGATCGCGAGCCTCGTCCCCCACGCCACCGAGCTGCTGTTCGCGCTCGGCGCGGGAGGAGACGTGCTCGGGGTCACGCACGAGTGCGACCACCCTCCCGAGGTCTCCGAGCTCGAGCGGCTCACCCGCGACGTGCTGCCCCCGGGCCTCAGCGCACGGGAGATCGACGAAGCCGTCAGGGAGCGGACGCTGAACGGGGAAGCGATATACGAGCTCGACCGGCTCGCGCTCGCCGATCTGGACCCGGAGCTGATCGTGACGCAGGCCCTGTGCCCCGTGTGCGCGGTCTCCTACGAGGAGGTGCAGGAGATCGCCGGGACGCTCCCGTCCAGCCCGACGGTGGTGGCGCTGGACCCGAAGACGCTCGGGGAGACGCTCGCAGACGTCCGCACCCTCGGGGAGGCCACGGGACGGGAGCGGGAGGCGCGGGAGCTGGTGGAGTCAGCCGCGGCGCGGACCGACGCCGTGCGCGAGGCGGTCCGGGGGGCGGAGCGCCCGCGGGTGGTGGCGGTGGAGTGGCTGGAGCCGGTGTTCGTGGCCGGACACTGGACGCCGCAGCTGATCGAGCTGGCGGGCGGAGAGGACGTGTTGGGACTCCCCGGAGAGCCCTCGCAGGAGCTCGACTGGGAGACCCTGGGGGCGGCGGCGCCGGAGGTCGTGGTGGTGATGCCGTGCGGCTATGACGCACCCAGGGCCTATGAGGAGGGACTCGCCCACAGCGACCGGCTGGCCGGGCTCGGGGCGGTGCGGGTGGTGGCGGTGGACGCCGCGGCCTACTTCTCGCGGCCGGGGCCGAGGCTGATCGACGGCCTGGAGCTGCTGGCCCACATCCTGCACCCCGAGCGCGTGCCGACTGTGCCCGAGGTGGCGGTGGCGCTCGAGCTGGAGCTCACGGTTCCGGGTTGAACGGAGACGAGCTCCCCACTTCGAGCGCTTCGGGCTTGCTCGAGTGGGACGTGGCGATCGAGCCCGCGAACGCCGCCACGCCGATCGCCACGCACCCGATCAGCGCCAGGGCCTGGTTGCGGCGCACGTCGCCGAAGCGCAACACCGCGGCCGCGGCCGCGCCCCCGATCAGGCCGCCGATGTGCCCGGCGTAGGAGATCCCGGGGATCGAGAAGCTGATCACCAGGTTGAGCACGATCAGCGTCCCCACCCCGCTCTGGAAGATCGGGATCTGGCGGGCCCGCATCTCCACGGCGGCGGCGCCCATCAGCCCGAAGATCGCACCCGAGGCCCCGACGGTGACCGAGTGGGGGTCGATGAGCAGGGCCCCGAACGATCCGCACAGCAGCGAGACGAAGTAGATCAGGGCGAAACGGAGCCGCCCGATGGCGGGCTCCAGCAGCACGCCCAGGTAATAGAGGACCCACATGTTGAAGCCGATGTGGAGGATGTTCTCGTGCAGGAAGCCCGAGGTGATGATCCGCCACCATTCCCCGTAGGCGACCCCCAGTCCATGGAAGCTCCCGATCAGGGCGCCTTCCAGGTACACGGTCCCTCCGCTGATCGAGTTGGAGATCGTGAAGGCCCCGCTGCCCTCGGCCACGAACACGATCACGTTGATCGCGATCAGGACGTAGGTGACGATCGGGCGGTCGTGGGCTTCGCGGAGGCGGACCACCTTGGTTCGCTGGGAGGCACACTCCGGACAGCGCATCCCCACCGGGGTGGGGGTCATGCAGTCGGGGCAGATGGGTCGCCCGCAATTCGAGCAGGAGACGCCGGTCTCGCGTGAGGGGTGGCGATAACAGGTGTCCATGGGCCTGGCAGGCAGCCTAGCTCGGGCCGATGGGCGCCCCCGCAGGTGCCCCGAGGCCCTCCCCTAGACCCAGCGGCGGGAAAGCAGCCGGCGTGTCTGCTCGGACAGGTCGCGAAGCGACTGCTCGGCTGTCGAGCGTGCGGTCTCCAGGGCGGGGGTGTTCTCTTTTGCCCGGCGGCGGGCCCGGAGCAGGACCAGTCCGGCGGCGGCCGTCCCGCCCACGACCACGGCGGCGGCCGGGCGGACCCAGTTGCGGGGGTCGCGCATCGCCCCGAGTTCCCACGCCTCCAGCTCGTCGGCGGCCATCTCGGTAATGCTCGTCAGCGTCTCCTCGAGGCGGACCGCCAGCGCGTCGGGCGGCTCCACCGGGGCGAGGGCTTCGCGAAGCAGGGCCTCGAAGCTGGAAGCGGACTCAGTCACCGGTGGCTCCGTTGTGAGAGGGACCCGAGGACGGAGCGGCCCCGCCGCCCGCCGGAACGGGGTCGGAGGGTGGTTCGGAGACGATCTCCTCGAGCTGCTTGATGGCACGATGGATGAGGACCTTGGTGGCCCCGTCGGTGCGGCCGAGGGCGCGGGCGATCTCGCGGTTGTCCATCCCCAGGGCGAAGCGCATGATCAGCGCCTCGCGGCGGTCGTCGGGAAGCATCCGCACCCCGTCGAGCACGCGGCTGAGCTCCTCGCGGCCCTCGACCAGCTGCTCGGTCGTGTGCGGTGCGGTCAGCTCGGAGGTGTCGTCGATCGGGGAGGCGGGCCGGCGGGAACGGTCGCGGTACAGGTTCGCGGCGAGGTTGTGGGCGATGCGGATCAGCCAGGGACGCAGCGGCCGTCCACGTGACTCCCGCTGGGCACGCTCGAAGTGGCGATACGCCTGCAGAAAGGTCTGCTCGGTGAGGTCCTCGGCGTCGTGGTGGTCGCCGACGCGGTAGTAGGCGTAGCTGTAGACATCCCGCAGATGCGACCGGTACAGCTCGGCGAACTCGGCGTCGAGCTGCTCCTTCGTCTTGGGGCTGTCGCGGTCGGCCACTCATGCCACCCTACCCCTGCAGCAGCGCCCGGTCAGGCGGCGCGGGAGACCTCGCGACCCGGGAGGGGACGGACCTCCTGGGGGGCGGGAGCTTTCTCGCCCCCGAGCCACTCCCACTGGAGGGTCACACACGCCCAGATGCGAGCGGTGACGCCGGCGGCGACCGTAGGGGACGACTCGCCGGTGGTGGGGAACAGCATCGGGCGTCCCACCCGCAGGCGGACCTTGCGGGGCCGGATGCGCCAGCCACGGCGAACGAACTCCGTGCCGTGGACGGCGACCGGGGCCACGGGGGCACCGGTTTCCAGGGCCAGGCGGCCGATGCCGCGGTGGGGCGACTCCAGCGGCCCCTTGCGGATCCGGGTGCCCTCCGGGAAGACGACTACGCAGTCTCCCCGTTCGAGGATCTCGCGGGCGGTCCGCATCGCGTCGCCGTCGCCGGACCCGCGGTCGACGGGGAAGGCCCCCAGCGCGTTCAGGGCCCACGCCTGCCAGCGCTTTTCGAACAGCTCCCGCTTGGCCATGTAGTAGACGGGGCGCCGGACCAGGGTGCCGATCACGAACGGATCCAGGAACGAGCGGTGGTTGGAGGCCAGCAGCAGGGGCCCACTGGCAGGGAGGTGCTCGCGGCCGATCCGCTGGAGGCGGAAGTAGACGAGGAAGAAGGGCACGAACAGCGACCGGATCAACAGATAGAAGGCGGGGTTGACCCCCCTCTGCAGGGAACGCTCGCGGAACGACCCGAGGTCCAAGCCGTCCGTGTGTGGCGGGGCCTGGGACGTTCCCCCGCGACCCTGGTGGGATGCTGGATCGTGCCTCACACCCCAGATACACCGGGGCTCGGTGCCCCGTTACAGGGTTCCGAAGGAGCTCAGCTGAAGAACGAGGCCAGCGAGGAGAACGTGTCCGTTTCCTCGCACAGCATCTGGATCGCGACGACGGCCCCCACGCACCCGAGTCCGTTGCGGACGGCGTGGACCGCCGCCTGGATGCGGTTGTCGAGCTTCAGCTTCGTGAGGATCGAGGCGACGTGGTTCTTGACCGTGTTCTCGCTCAGCGAGAAGGCCGAGCCGATCTCGCGGTTGCTCTCGCCGGTCGGGAGGCGGCGGAAGATTTCCAGCTCGCGCTTGGTGAGGACGGTGGTGATCGTGTCCGCGTCGAGCCCCCCGTTCTCGAGGGAGCCGCGGCCGGCCAGTCCGTCCATCAGTTCGGGGGCGATCACCGACTCCCCGGTGGCGCACGCACGGACTCCGGTGGCGATCGCTTCCCGGCGGGAGCTCTTGAGCAGGAACCCTCGGGCACCCGACGTGATCGCGTCGGACAGAAGCGTGCGGTGAGCGCTCGCCGTGAGCACCACCACGTTCGTGCGGGGGCACACGCGGGCGAGGTGTTCGATCCACTCGAGATGGGCCACGCCCGCGAACACCGGGTCGATCACGACGGCGGACGGCTCCTGGTCGCGGACGATCTCGAGCACCTCCCGTGGGCCCCTCCCCTCTCCGATCACGTGCATGCCCATCGCCACCAGGGCCTGCTTGAGGGCAGCCCGGGTGAGGTCGTGCTCGTCGATCAGGACGGCTGTATGCGAGCGCATCACGCGACCGCGGGCCGAAGGCTGGGATCCCCGTGTGAGAGTGCTCATAAGATCACCGCAAACCTTACCGACCTCGACGCCGGATCGGGGCGGTTGGGCCCTTTCGGGCTTCTCGGGGCGCCTGCGGACCGCTAGGAGAGGCGGTAGCCGGACTTGCGCGGGGAGTCGTGTGTGCCGGAGGCCGCCACCCGGCAGACCGCCACGACCAGTGCCGTGACGGTCAGCCAGATGAGGGGTATCAGGAGGAGAAGCATTGGAGGATCCAATCGTGCGGGAGCATCCTCACGCGATCCTCTCGCCAGCATCAAGGGGGCATTAATTCTTCGTCGCGGTGGCGCCGCCCGGAGGGGCCGGGGGCGACCATCGGCCGCCCCCGGAAGCGGCCCGAGGAACCCACTGAGAGCGGCAACAACGCGGGGTAGACTCGGGCACCCCCGCCGGAGTAGCTCAGCTGGTAGAGCGCCTGTCTTGTAAACAACGCCAGCGCGTCGTGGCCAGTTGCGACGAATCGTAAAAAGGCCTGCAGATGCATTGCTTCCGGCGCCGCGCGCGCAACTGCACACGACGGCGCGCCGCGACCGGAGCTGCCCCTGAGCTGCCCCTACCGCGCTGGCATCGGTCGTGTGCCGCTCGCCATGCACGGCGGCTCAGCAACCCAGCATGATCAGCTATCAATCTCCCTTATGGCAAAGGGCGATCAGACTGACGCGAGGCGATCCCGAATCGTGCCCTTTGACCCTGGGCCAACACCGGAGGCGCAGGCGATGCTCGAAGTGAGCTTCGGTCTCGGCGAGGTCCGCAGGATGGTTGTTCGCGAGACGGCGGGGGCCGTATCGCCGCGAGGGCAGCTCCTCGTGGTGGAGAAATTGTTTAGCCAGCACCATGAGGCCATCTTGGCCACGATGCGCGCGAGCGACCGGAGCGCACGCATCC
Organism: Solirubrobacteraceae bacterium; assembly: GCA_035506775.1. GTDB lineage: Bacteria > Actinomycetota > Thermoleophilia > Solirubrobacterales > Solirubrobacteraceae > Palsa-744. The sequence continues at coordinate 15,268 of DATJOU010000280.1, forward strand.
TGTCGGCTGGCGACACGTTCAAGCTTGTTCATGGTCTTGTTGAGCA
>DATJOU010000281.1:0-9060 GCA_035506775.1 Solirubrobacteraceae bacterium
AACGTCGCCGCGTGCCCACGGTCCTCATAACCGGTGCCTCCACCGGGATCGGCCGCGCCACGGCGCTGCGCCTGTCGCGCGCGGGTTGGAAGGTGCTGGCGGGGGTGCGGTCCGGGCAGGTCGGGGAGGAGCTCGCGGCCCAGGCCCCGGGCGGGCCGATCGAGCCGTTGCGGCTGGACGTCACCAGCGAGGAGCAGATCGCAGCCGCGCGCGCCTCGGTGGACGCCGGCGGCTCCGGGCGCCTCGACGCACTGGTCAACAACGCGGGGGTCGGAGCCGGCGGCCCGATGGAGACGCTCACCACCGAGGAGCTGCGGGCCCAGTTCGAGGTCAACGTGTTCGGCCCGATGGCGCTGACCCGGGAGCTGCTCCCGGCGCTGCGCCGGGCGCAGGGGAGGATCGTGTTCGTGTCCTCGATCGGGGGCAAAGTCGTGTTGCCCTATACGGCTCCGTACGGCGCCTCCAAGCACGCGATCGAGGCGATCGCCGACTCGCTGCGGGTCGAGCTCGCCGGATCGAAGATCCAGGTGGCGCTGATCGAGCCGGGGTCGGTGTCGACACCGATCTGGGACAAGAGCCGCGACGAGGCCTCGCGGCTGCAGATCCCGCCCGAGCTCGAGCCCGTGTACGGCGAAGTCGTCGAGAAGATGGGCCGGGTGCTCGAGGAAACCGCCAAGCGGGGGGTCGCCCCGGATGTGGTCGCGGCCGTGATCGAGCGCGCTCTCGGGGCGCGCCGGATGAAAGCCCGCTATCTGGTCGGACGCGACGCGCGGATGATGCTCACCATGCGGCGGGTGCTTCCGGACCTTTGGTTCGACCGCATGGTCCGCCGGGGCACGGGCCTCTAGCTCCCGGGCGGCGGCGGGTAGACCGCCAGCCACGCGAACAGGCTGGTGGTGGCGGCCTGCGTCTGGAGCATCCCCGGCAGCGCGAACTGGCGGGGGAGCACTTCGCCGTTCCAGGACAGCAGGTACAGCCCTTCCCCGTTCAGCGCCCTCGTCTGCGCGTCGCGGGCGTTGTCGGCGGCCATCTCGTACAGCGTGCGGTTGCCGTCGAGCCCGTATACGGCCAGCATCCACTGCAGGTAGATCGCGTCGTACTGGGGTGAGAAGTCGAGCAGGTAGCCGAAGCGGTTCAGTGCCGTCGCGGTCAGCGCTTCGGAGCGTTCGCACAGCGGCTGGGAGCCCTGCAACCGGCACAGCAGCTCCTGCGCGTAGATCAGCGGCCCCTCGATGTAGTCGATCGGGGTGGGGTCGATGTTGCTGCCCGCGTACAGCCCGTTGGCCTGGCTGAAGCCCGCCGTGTTGCCCCAGGCGAGGAACCTCTGCGCCTGTGCGAGCGCGAAGCTCGAGTGGGTGTCGGCGTACAGCAGCGTCGCCAGCAGGGTCCCCGAGGCGAGCGCCTCACCGGCCTTGTAGGGGTGGTGGGTGTTCCACCAGATGCCCCCGCCGTGCGGGTCCCATCCCACCGCGGCGATGTAGCGCAGGGCCCGTTCGGCGTCCGTCAGGTAGCGCCGCACGCCGGTCGCGCGGTAGGCGTTCACGAACGCGATCCCCCACCAGCCGTTGTCGTCGAACCAGGTCTCGGTGTCGGCTTCGCGGTCGCCCGGATACGGGGAGTAGCCGGCGAGCGGGCGCAGGCCGTGGTTCAGATATCGCTCCGCCCCGGCGGCGAAGCGGCGCACGGCCGCGAGGTTGTGCGCCGTGGGCTGAGCGACCGCGATCGCGTCGATCGACTCGAACAGCGGCACGATGTCCCAGATCGTGGCCAGCGGGTAGCGTTCGCGATCGTTCAGGCGGGCGTCGTACCAGTGGCGGCGGGCGTCCCTGAAACGCCCTTCGGCGCGGGACACGCCGCTCTCGGCGAGCGACAGGTAGCGCTGCTGGGCGGCGCTCAGCGTGGATGCCGTGGCGGGCGGCTGGGCGGAGCTCACCGCCGGGGCCGTCGCGCCCGCGAGCGTCAGCGCCGACAGCAACGCGATCCCCAGCAGAGCCCGGCGCAGCCGTGTTCGTGGTCCGTCCATCAGCGGATACAACCCCATGGGGGGCTTATCGTCGCGCTACGCTCTTACGCCGGTGAACGCTTCGGAGATGCAGTACGCCCGTCCGCCGGCACCGCCCTCCGAACGCGGAGCGTGGCTGCTCGCCGGTGGGCTGGTGCTCGTCGGCGTGCTGGCGTTGACGCTGGCCCTCAGCGGCCTGCTGGAAGGCTCCCACGAGGCGCCCCCACCGATCGTGCTGCGGGTCGCCACGCCCGCCCCGGCGGCCGCCGGCGGGGCGGCCACGAGCGCCTCGGCGACGAGCGCCACAGGGCCCGCGGCCGGGACCCGCGAGGCGATCGTCCAGCAGCCCTCAGCCAGCGAGCAGGCCCAGGACCCGCGCCGCTTCGCGGCCCTGACCCGCGTGCACATCTCCCGTCACTGGATGGAAGGCTTCTATCCGATCTACGCCACCGCCCAGTCCGCGTTCGCCGTCAACTGGCTGCTGCTGGCGTCGATCCACAAGCAGGAGAGCGCCTTCTCCACCGCTCCCGGTATCTACCACGGGCTCAACTTCGCCCACTGCTGCGCCGGGCCGATGCAGTTCAACGTCACAAACGGCCCCGTCAGCACGTGGGAGCAGATGCGCGACTCCTACCTCTACGGCCGGCGCCCGGCGAGCTACGACCACCCCACCGCCAAGCATCCGTCGGTGTACGACGACTTCGACTCGATCATGGCGGCGGCCCACCTGCTGTCGACGGACGGCGCCGGGATCGGGCTGGAAGGGGCGGCCTGGGACGCGGCGTACGACTACTACGGCCACGACGCCACCGGCGTGCTGTACGCCGACCAGGTGCTGGCGCGGGCGATCGGCTGGTCCCAGCACGGCTTCTGCATCAACTGCGGCCTGGAAGAAAACCTCGTGCAGGCGGTCCACGCCGCCTACGGCGCCCCGGTGCTGGCTGCGCTGATCGCCGAAGAACGGGCACTCCGCACGGCTGCCGCCAAGCGGGCCGCGGCCCGCGCACGGCGCCGCGCCGCCGCCAGGGCCGGCCACAAGGCTTTCGCCCGCGCCAGCGACCACGCCGCGCGCTCCGGCGCGGCGAGTCGCGGCTGAGGCTAGGCGGCCTGGGGCGAGGCGAGCAGCTCGCCGGCCACGCGGTCGGTCGACACGCCGGTCCCGCCGAGCAGCCTCCGCGAGAGCTGTGCGCGACGGAAGTACAGCGGCGCGTCGTGCTCCCAGGTGGCCCCGATCCCTCCGTGCACGGAGATCATCGTGCGCGAGGCTTCGTCGAGGGCACGCCCCCCCACCGAGCGGGCCGCGCTTGCGGCGAGCGGGAACTCGTGCGGAGCTCCCCGCCGGGCCCAGCCCGCGTAGTAGAGCAGGGAGCGCCCGTTCTCGAGCTGGCGCAGGACCTCGGTGAGGGCGTGCTTGATGGCCTGGTAGGAGCCGATCGCCCGTCCGAAGGTGAAGCGCTCCTTGGCGTAGGCGACGCTCACGTCCAGCGCCGTCTCCACGCTGCCCAGCGACTCCGCCGCCAGCAGCGCCTGCGAGAGGTACCAGGCGGCGGCGAGCGACTCCTCGCCGACGTCGAGCACCGTCGCGGGAGCGTCGGAGAGGGTCACGTGGGCCAGCGAGCGGGTCGCGTCGTAGCGCTCCACGGGGTTGACCGTGACGCCATCCGCGGACGCCTCGATCGCCACCCCGATCGGCTTGCCGTCGCGTACCGCGACCCCCACGAGCAGGTCGGCTCCGGGCGCGTCGGGCACGAACGAGAGCTCGCCGCTGACGAGCGTCCGGCCGTCCTTGTCGGACGCCTGTGGCGCGTCGGCGCGCTTGAGCCCGTGGCGGGGGTCCACCGTCCACTCGCCGTGCAGGTCGTCGGGCGGGCTCACGGGCAGGTAGGCGGCCCTGCGCTCACCCGTGGCGAGCTCGGCCAGCATCGGGGCGCCGTCTCCGGCGTCGTTGAGGATCGCGGTGGCGGGCAGGTGCCCGAGCAGGTTGATCGCGGCCAGCACCCGCCCGCACTCGCCCATCACGAGCATCGCGTCGAAGGCGTCGAGGCCCGCTCCGCCGTGCCCCTCGTCGATCAGCAGCCCGGGCCAGCCCGCCTGGACCGCCGTGGGCCACAGGTCGGGCAGCGCCGACTGGTCGCCGTCGAGCGCCTCCCGTGCCGCTTCGAGGGTCTTGAACCGCGACAGCGCCCCACGGGCGGCCTCGCGCAGGAACTCCTGCTCGTCGGAGAGTGCGAGGTTCATGCCGGCGCCCCTTCCTTGGAGCGCAGCTCCGAGAACGGGATGCCCTTGTCGAGCCGCGGCTCCGGCGGCAGCCCGAGCACGCGCTCGCCGACGGTGTTGCGCAGGATCTCCTCGCTCCCGCCGGCCGACTTCAGGCCTGGCAGGAAGGAGATCATGTAGGCCCACTCGCTGTTGTCGCCGAGGGCGTCGGGTCCCTGCACGTCGCTGATCAGGTCGCCGGCTTCGATCGCACCTTTGACGATCGTGATCTTGGCGAGCCCCGCCTCGGGGCCGGGGATCTGGCCTTTCTGCAGCGCCGTCAGGGTGCGGTAGCCGGTGAAGCGAACGGCCATCAGCTCGGCCGCGATCGCTCCCAGGCGGTGGCGCACCTCCGGGTCCCGGCGGGCCTCCGGGTCGGCCGCCAGGGCGGCGGCGAAGCGCGTCGAGCTGTAGCCCATGCCCTCGCCCCCGAGGCCGATCGTGGCGCGCTCGAACATCAGGGTGGTGAGCGCGGTGCCCCAGCCGTTGCCGACGCCCCCCACGACGGCGCCCTCGTCGAGCGCCACGTCATCGAAGAAGACCTCGTTGAACTCGGCCTCGCCGGAGATCTGGCGCAGCCCGCGGACCGTGACGCCCTCGGCGTCGATCGGCACCACGAACATCGTCAGGCCCTTGTGCTTGGGCACGTCCGGGTCGGTGCGGGCCAGCAGCAGCCCGTAGGAGGCGAACTGGGCGTTGGTGGTCCACACCTTCTGGCCCGACAGGCGCCAGCTGCCGTCGTCCTGCTGGCGGGCGCGCGCCTGCACGGCGGCCAGGTCCGAGCCGGCAGCCGGCTCGGAGAAGAGCTGACACCAGACCTCGTCGCCGTGGAGCATCGGTCCGAGGTAGCGCGACTTCTGCTCCTCGGTGCCGTGGGCGATGATCGTCGGCCCGAGCATCCCGAGCCCGATCGCGTCGAGGATCCCGGGGACTTTGGCGCGGCCGATCTCCTGGCTGCAGATCACCGACTCGATCGGGCCGAGGCCCTGGCCGCCGTACTCCTTGGGCCAGGTGACTCCTGCCAGCCCGCCCTCGGCGAGCTTGCCCTGCCACGCGCGCCGGGCGGCGATGTAACCGGCCTCCTCGCGCTCACCCTCGGCCGCCCGCGCCTGTACGGCGGGGGCTTCGGAGGCGTGCTCATCGAGCCAGCTGCGCACCTGGGCGCGGTACGCGGCCTGCTGCGGTGTGTCGTCCAGGTCCACGGCTCCTCCTTTGACTGATTGACCAGTCAATCTGGTCGCGGACACGGTACCGCCCCGCAGCGGGTTACGTCGCGCCCCCTCAGGCCCCCGGCGGGAATTCCTGTTCGGGCACCGGCTTGAGGTGGTAGACGTCCTCGAAGCCGGCGTTGAGCAGGGCGCGGGCCTGGCGACCCGGTTCGGTCGAGTGCAGGATCACGACCCCCAGCCGCACGCCGTCGCGCTCTGCCGTCCCGACGAGGCAGCGGCCGGCTTCTTCGGTGAAGCCCGTCTTCAGGCCGGTGGTGCCCGGGTAGTGGTAGATCAGCAGCGGGTTGTTGTTGTACAGGAACAGCTTCCCGCCCTTGATCGGGAACGGCAGCTCGGCCGACAGGGTGCGGGTGACCCGGGCGATCCGCGGTTGGACGATGTCCTCGTGGGCCAGCAGCGCGAGGTCCGCAGCACAGGAGAAGTTGCCCTGGTTGTAGTAGCCGGAGGGGGAGGAGTAGCGCGTGCAGCCCATCCCGAGGCCGGCCGCTTCGGAGTTCATGCGCCTCACGAAGGTGCTCACCCGCCGCGATACGTGTTCGGCCAGGGCGACGGCGGCGTCGTTGCCGGAGGGGAGCAGCAGCCCGTACAGCAGCGTCTCGACGCGGACGTGGTGGCCGACCGGGAGCACCCCCACCTTCGAGCCCGGCATGTCGGCCGCCCGTCTGGTGATCCGCACCGGTTCGTCGGGGGTCGTGTTCTTGACCGTCAACAGCGCCGTCATCATCTTCGTGAGGCTCGCGATCCGCACCCGCTTGTGGGGGTCGCGCTCCCACAGCACCTGGCCGGTGTTGAGGTTGAACAGCAGCCCGGACCTGGGCGGCTGGGCGAAGGCGAGGTGGACGGGGTCGAGCTGCGGCGTGGTGACCCCCGTGAGCGCGAAGGCGGGGGCCGCCAGCGGGAGCCCGTCGGCCGACAGCGTCGCCCGCGGCTGAGGGGCGTGGTGGGTGCCGACGCGCGGTGCTCCCCGCGGTTCGCTGTTGCCGCCCACGAAGATCACGCCCAGGAACACGGCCACCGCCACCGCGGTGGCCACTCCCGCCGCCACGAACGCCCGCTGGCGCCGCCGCCGCCGTCGCCGTGCCAGCGCGCGACGTTCCTGGGAGCGCCCCAGATCCATGAACGGGGGTGTACCCATCAGCCGGGAGGATTGCGCAGTGCGCCGATGACCCCGACTCCGAGCAGCACGAGGACTGCAAACGACACGAGGGTGCCGAGCGTAACGCCCTGTTCGGCCGCCGCGTAGAGGGTCAGCACGCCCAACCCGAGGACGAACAGCAGCGCCACCGCCAGCACGATCGAACGGGTCATGTCAGCCGGCCCGCACGCCGGCGCACCACGAGCAGGTAGATCACCAGCAGCCCGAACAGGAACCCGCCGACGTGGGCGAAGTAGGCGACCCCTTCCGCGCCCCCGACCGGCGTGGCGAGCCCGGCGAGGCCGTACACGAGCTGCAGCAGGAACCAGAAGCCGAGCAGGTAGACGGCGGGGAGCTCCACCAGCGTGACGAAGAACACGATGAACACGAGGGTGATGACACGGGCACGGGGATACATGAGTATGTAGCCGCCGAGGACGGCGGCGATGGCGCCGGAGGCGCCGATCGTGGGGCTCGTGGAGTCGGGCCCCACAAGGATCTGGGCGGCCAGCGCGACGAGCCCGCCCAGCAGGTAGAAGAACAGGAACCGCAGCCGTCCGATGCGGTCCTCGACGGTGGGCCCGAAGATCGCCAGGAACACCATGTTGCCGAGGATGTGCAGGAAGCTCGCGTGCATGAACATCGAGCTGAAGGCCGTCACCCAGGTGGCGGGCTGGGAACCGGGGCTGCCGAGCACCCCGGCCTGGCCCTGGCAGGCGACCGTGGCACCGGCCCCTTCGCCGGAGCCGACGAGCCCGCAGTGATCACCCGGGTGGGTGAACTCGTACGGGATCGCACCCCAGCGGACCGTGACGCTGTCCGACGGCCCGCTGAAGAAGTGCCCGCCGTGGCGGACCTCCAGCAGGTACACCACCACGTTGATCGCGATCAGGCAGACCGTGACCAGCGGGAACCGCCTGAGCGGGATGTTGTCCTTGAGCGGGAACACGGTCCTCGCCCTGCGGGGGCGGGAGCCGGGGGCTAACTGTCGCGGGCGCCCGCCGGCCGCTTCAGCTCGACGTGCTCGTCGGCGTGGTAGGAGGAGCGGACGAGCGGACCGGCGGCGACGTGGCGGAAGCCGAGCGCGAGGGCGTCCCGTTCGAGCCGCCCGAACTCCTCCGGGTGCCAGTAGCGGACGACCGGCAGGTGCTGCTCGGAGGGACGCAGGTACTGGCCCACGGTGAGGACCTCGACCCCGCTCTCGCGCAGGGTCCCGAACGCGTCTAGCAGCTCCTCGTGGGTCTCACCCAGACCCACCATCAGCCCCGACTTGGTGATCACATCGCCCTCGCCCAGCTCACCGGCCAGTGCCAGCACGCGGCAGGAGCGCCGGAACTCCGAGCCCCGGCGGGCGACGGGATACAGGCGGGGTACCACCTCGACGTTGTGGTTGAAGACGTCGGGCCGCTCGGCGATCACCTTCGCGAGCGGCATCTCCTGGCCCTGGAAGTCGGGGGTGAGGACCTCGACCAGGCACCCCGGCGCCTGCCTGCGGACCTGGCGGATCACCCCCACGAAGGCGCTCGCCCCCTTGTCGGGCAGGTCGTCCCGGTCCACGGAGGTGATCACGGCGTGGCGCAGCCCCATCCGCGCGATCGCCCGCGCCACGCGGGCCGGCTCGAGCGGGTCGTTCCAGGTCGGCTTGCCGGTCTTGACGTTGCAGAACCCGCACCGGCGGGTGCATGTGTCGCCGAGGATCATGAAGGTGGCCGTGCCCCGTTCCCAACACTCTCCGACGTTCGGGCAGGCCGCCTCCTGGCAGACCGTGTGCAGGCCCTCGGAGCGGATCAGCTCGCCGAGGCGCCGGTATCCCTCCCCGCCGGGGGCGGGGACATAGAACCACGGCGGCTTGCGCTCGCGCAGCGGGCGCACCTCTGAACCGAGGACGCTCACCACGTCCATCCCTCCGGGCTTGGCCCGCGAGCGGGTGGCGCTCACGCCGCGACCGCCCTGCGGGCCGGCGCAGGGCGCCGGTCGAGGGTCTCGCACAGTCCCTGCACGAGCAGCGCCCCGAACTCCTCGAGCGAGGGGCAGCCGTCACCGAGCTCCCGTTCCAGCGAGGTCATCTGGACCCCTGCCAGGCCGCACGGGTCGATCCAGGCGAAGGGCTCGAGGTCGTTGCTGACGTTGACGGCGAGCCCGTGGGTGGTCACGCCCCGCTGCACGTGCACCCCGATCGAGGCGATCTTGCGCGCGCCGGTCCACACCCCGGTGTAGTCGGGCCCGTCCTCGGTCCGGGCGCGGCTGGACAGCCCCGCCCGTGAGAGCGCGATCACGATCGCGGCCTCCAGCGAGCGCACGTACGCGACCACGTCGACGACCGCCACGATCGGGTAGGCGACCAGCTGCCCTGGCCCGTGGTAGGTGATGCGCCCGCCACGGTCGCTCTCGTGCACCTCGATCCCGCGCTCCCGCAGCAGCTCTCCCGGCAGCGGCAG
>DATJOU010000282.1:0-15186 GCA_035506775.1 Solirubrobacteraceae bacterium
CTGGCGGTGCCGTTCATGGACACCACCTTCGTGGTGCTCAAGCGCCTGAAGTACCGCCAGCCGGTGTATCGCCCCGACAGCGAGCACTTCCATCACCGCATGGCCCGCATCGGCTTCTCCAGCCGCCGCACGATCGCCTACCTGTACGCCTGGACGCTGATGCTGGCCGGGCTGGCGCTGGCGCTGCGGTTCGTCCCCTACAGCGACCACAGGGGCCACTACAGCACCGGCTGGACGCTCGTGATCCTCGCCATCGGGGTGGTCGTGGCGGCGGCCTCGGTGTACCTCGTGTACGTGCTCGAGATCCTCAAGTTCAGGCGCCTGGACGCAATCCGCCTGCGCCGCCTGCGCCCCGAGGCCTCACCAGCGGAGATCCAGCTGGACGTCGTGAAGGACTTTGAAACCGGCGAGTTCGAGGCGGTGACGAACACCGGGGACGGCAAGGTGGACGTGTTCGACGGTGCGGTGCGCCGTGGGGCTGAGCAGCGGATCAGCCACCGGCAGGTGGATCAGGATCGCGTAGCCGCAGAACAGCAGCGTGGCGGCGGTCAGCCGCCGGTCCCCGCCGAGGGCCGCTAGCGGCAGCAGCCAGATCGCGTACCACGGCAGCAGCCAGGCCGTGGACACCAGCAGCGCGAGCGTCGCCCAGCCCGCCATCACGCGCCAGTCCGAGCCCCGCAGCGTGCGCCACAGGGTGAACGCGAGCACCACGCAGAAGCCCGCCAGGTAAAGGTGCCTCCACCACGTCGGCGTTCCTGACAGCCCCACCAGGCGGGCCGTCTCGGCCGGTGCGCTGTGGGTGGCCACCAGCTGCTGCTGCTCGCCGACGGCGTCCAGGAAGCCGAGCGTGTGCGAGCCGAACCCGACCAGGCCCACGACCACGAGCGCGGCCAGCGCGGCCAGCGCCGCCGCCAGTACCCGCCAGCGCTCCTGCCAGCGGCCGGGGGCGAGCACCACGAACGGCAGCACGACGCCGGCGGCGATCTTGACCCCCACCCCGGCCACGACCGCCATGGCGCTCCCACGCAGCCCTTCGGTGCCTCCCTCGGCCCCCTCGCCCTCGCCTGCGGGCGCGCGGGCGCGGGCCCGTCCGCGCGCCGCCAGCGCCAGCGCCAGCGCCAGGCAGGCCATCACGAGCGTGTCGTTGTGGGCCCCACCCACGGCCAGCTCGAGCAGCACCGGGTTAAGTCCCACGAACGCCACCGGCCACTTCGCCGAGCGCCCCAGCGCGTGGGCCGCGTAGCCCACCAGCGCGATCGCCCCCAGGCTCGAGACGGCGGCCAGCACCTTCAGCGCCCACAGGCCCCCTGCCAGCCCCAGCGGGGCGAGGGCGTAGCTGCCGAGCGTGAAAAGGGGGCCGTAGGGGGAGTGCTTGAAGGGCCACCCCACGAATCCGAACACCGCGTCGGCCGGCGCTTCGGCGGGCACGTGGCTGTACGGGTCGAGCCCGTGCAGCGCCCCGAGCCGCGCGTAGCCGAGGTATCCGAACACGTCCTGGGAGAGCAGCGGCGGCCCCAGCAGCAGGATCACGTGGGCGGCCACGATCGCCACCACGAGCGCCCGCAGGGGCAGCGCCCACGCGCACACCAGCACGAGCCCGTAGCCCGCGCACATCAGCAGCGTCAGGTTCTGGAAGCCGTGGCTGCCGAGCGGAGAGGACAGCCCCGCCAGCGGTCCCGCCAGCCACGAGGGCCAGCCGCCCGCCCGCGAGGGGACGAACTGCGTCGGCGCGCTGGCGGCCCCGGAGCACAGCAGCAGCACCCCGGCCAGGATCGCGAGCAGGCCCAGCACGCCCAGCGCCCTCGCGCCGGTGGGGGCCCGTTCCGCGGGCGCCGATCCGCCGTGCCTCCCTTCGCGGCCGGCGACGCCCGTGCGCGGTATCGGTGTGGCCGCCTGCAAGGTGTCCATTCTGAGCCTACCCGCGCGCCACGCGGTCCTACGCTCCCGCTAAGGTTCCCTTTAAGCAGCCGGACCCCCAACTGGTGGGGTGCTGCACGGCCACGGGCCGGTGCCCACGTGGGCACCGCACACCGGGGCCTCGCGCCGTACATGCGTAGCCGTACCGACAAGCGCTCACCGAGCCCGCCCCGGACCCGGCGGCGCGAACGCGTGCTCGTCCTCTCCGCCGACGTGGGCGAGGGTCACGCCGCCGCCGCCCGCGCCCTGGCCGAACAGATCTCCCGTTCGCCCCACCCCGCCGAGGTCACGGTGATCGACGGCCTCGCCGCGATGGGCCCGTTCGTGCGCCCGGTCGTCGAGGACGGCTACCGCGTGCAGCTGCGGTTCATCCCCTGGACCTACACGGTCGTCTACTGGCTGCTCGAGCACGTCGCGCCGGTCCGTGCGCTCGCGCGCTGGCTGCTGTGCCGCTTCGGCTCGCGCCCGCTCACACGCACGATCGCCGAACACGAACCGGACGTGGTGGTCTCCACCTACCCGGCCGTCACGGTCGTGCTCGCCCGCCTGCGGCGCACGGGGGCGGTGAAGTGCCCGACGGTGGCGACGATCACCGACCTCACGGGCCTGTTCTTCTGGGCCCAGCCGGGGATCGACATGCACCTCGTGATGTACGACGAGTCGGTTCCCTCGGTCGAGCGCATCGCCGGCGCCGGCAGCGTCCAGCTCGTGAGCCCGCTGATCTCGGCCGAGTTCCTGCAGCCGCGCCCGCCCGCCGAGGCCCGCCGCTCGCTCGGGCTCCCCGCGGAGGGCCGCGTGGTCGTCGTCTCCGGTGGTGGCTGGGGCGTGGGCGACGTCGCCGGTGCGGTGCGGGAGTTCACGCGCGTCCCCGAGGTCGGCGCGATCGTGTGCCTGGCCGGCCGCAACGACCACCTCGCCGACCGCCTGCGGCGCGACTTCGACGGCGACGAGCGGGTCCACGTGTACGGCTTCACCGATCGCATGCCCGACGTGCTGGCGGCCGCCGACGTGCTCGTGCACTCCACCGGCGGGGTCACCTGCCTGGAGGCGATGGCCGCCGGCACCCCCGTCGTCTCCTACGGCCTTCCGGTTGGTCACGCGCGCATCAACACCCGTGCGATGGCCGCCCTCGACCTGCTGCTGCTGGCCAACGACAAGGACGAGCTGCGCGAGCACGTGTGCGCGAGCTTCGCGGCCGGCGGGGACGGGAACGGCAACGGCAAGACCCCCAAGGCGACCGCGCCGCGGCCCCCGGCGGCCTCACCGGTGGAGGCGGTGCTGGGTGCCCCGCGGCGGGTGCGGCCGATCCCCCGCTGGCAGCTGCGGGCGGTGGCGGGCGCCACCTGGCTGGCGCTGCTGTTCGTGGTCGGCTCCTGGGTGATGTCCACCGACGAGGTCACCTCGGTGGCCGCCAAGGTGCTCGACGTGCACGAACTGGCCCGCGTCAGCACCCACGAACGGGTCGTCGGGCTGGTCGTCGACGCCCCCCAGCCGCAGCTGGCGGCGGTGGCCTCGCGGCTGGCCGAAAGCGGGGTGCACGTGACGCTCGCCGACGGCGCCCGGGTGCCCAGCCGCGGGCGCATCTCCTCGGTGCGGGCGCTGGGAGACGAACTGCTTCCGGAAGTTCCCGCCTCCGGGCCGTTGCGGTGGGAGCGCACGCGCGGGACGCTCGGCTCCCAGGCCCGCGCGCTCGGCATCCGCGGCCGCTACTTCTACCTGCGCCCCCGGGGCGGACTGTCGGTGGGTCAGCTGGTGCTCGCCCGCACCGCCGGGGCGACCCCGGTGAAGGGGGCGCTGCGGATCTCCGCCACGGCCAGGCTGCGCCGCCGTCAGCTGCGGGCCGGCGACGTGGTGGTGGTCGAACTCGACGGCTCCGCCGCCTCCCTGGCGGGTCTCGAACGAATGGCCTCGACGCTCGAATCCGACGGGCTGCGCCCCGAGCCGCTCGGCTCGCTGGAGCGGTCCCCGGCCATCAGCGCCAGCAGCAACGGCGAACGCACCAGCATCACGGCGCCCCCGATCAGCAGCGCCAGCGACAGCCCCAGCGGGATCCCCCCCAGCGGGGTGTCCGAGAAGCTCTCGCCGAGCAACAGCGGGGCGAGCACGACGGGCACCAGCGTCTGAGTCACGAACACGACCGGGGCGACCTGGATCGCCGGGCGGGACTGCAGCGCGCTCATCTCCGACAGCAGGCCGACGATCGAGGCGGCGAGTGTCGAGAGCGACCACAGCAGGGCCGGGAAGGTGTGCCCCGTGTAGAGGTCGTCGGAGGCCAGCTTGGTGGCGATCGCGCTCCACGCGAACGCGAGCCCGGCGGACATCATCGTCAGCTCCGCCCGCGGGTGGCCGATCATGCGCAGCCCGTAGGGGATCAGGCTCGCGAGCCCCAGAGCGACCAGCACGATCGTGATCGTGCCCTGCTCGGAGGTGTGGGTGTGTGACACCGGGGGCGCGCACAGCGCCACGCACACCACCCCCACCACGATCGCCAGCATCGCCAGGTGCTCGGTGCGCCCGGCGTGCTCCCCGAGCATCCGTTCGGCCAGCACGAGCAGCACCAGCAGGCCGATCGCGAGCGCCGGCTGCACGACCACCAGCGGCGCCAGCGACAGCGCCAGCACCTGCAGCGGCCAGCCGAGCACCGTCAGCCCCGTTCCGAGCAGCCAGCGGGCCCTCCGCAGCAGCCCGAGCAGCAGGGCGGCCCGCAGGTACTGCTCCCGCGGTGCCTGCTTGGCGTCGGTCGCCTGGAAGGCGATCCCTAGGCTGTAGAAGATCGATGACCCGATCGCTGCAGCGATCCCGAGCGTCACGTCGAGCATGAACGAGATCGATCATCGCAGCCGCGCAGCACCGATCACGGGCGCGCTGGCCGCCGGGGTCTTCGCGGCCTACGCGCTCCCGGCCCTCGCCGGCCTGCCAGGGGACGACGGTCGGCCGCTCCTGCCGGGCCTGAGGGCCGCCATCGGGGTCGACGACCGCACCAGCAGCGGCGCCGGATTTCACCTCACCTTCGACGACGGCCCGCACCCGCAGGGCACCCCGGCGGTGCTCGAGGTGCTCGCCCGCCACGGCGTGCGCGCCACCTTCTTCCTGGTCGGCGAGCAGGTCCGCCGGGACCCGGCGCTGGTCGGCGAGCTGCTGGCCGCCGGGCACGGCCTCGGCCTGCACTGCGACCGCCACCGCAACCTCCTGCGCCTCACCCCCTGGCAGGTGCGCGAGGACCTCGCCCGCGCCGAGGACACGATCACCGCCGCCTCCGGGCGCCCGCTGACGCTCTACCGCCCGCCCTACGGGGTGCTGAACACGGCCGCGCTGGTCCTCGCCCGCCGCCGCGCCTGGCGCACCCTGCTGTGGCGCCGCTGGGGCCAGGACTGGCGCGCGGACGCAACCCCTGAGCGGATCACCGAACGCGTCTCGGCCGGCGCCGCCCCGGGGGACGTGCTGCTGCTCCACGACGCCGACGACTACTCGGCACCGGGCTCGTGGCGGCGGACCGTGGCGGCGCTCCCGCTGGTGCTCGAGCAGCTGGCCTGCGACGGGCTCGTTCCGGTTCAGCTTTGACGTGGTGAAGCAACGGTAAAATCGCGGCTTGCCCGCGCCCCGTCTGCAGCCCGCCGCCCCCGCCGGCTCCCCCGGAGTCGCAGTCGGGCAGGCCTCGCCCTCGGCGCCGCCGGTAACCGTCAAGCGCTCACGCTGGTGGGTGGAGGCGTTGCTGATCGTGTGGCTGGCGTGGGTGTACGACGCCACCACCAACCTGGCCCCGCTGCGCGTCCACGCCGCCCTCGCCCACGCCCGCAGCATCCTGCACCTCGAGCAGTCGCTGGGTCTCGACCCGGAGCGTTCGCTCGACCACTGGCTGGCGGGCCACCACACGCTCGCGCTGGTCGTCTCCGACTACTACGACAACGCCCACTTCATCGTCACCTTTGGGCTGCTCGGATGGCTGTGGTGGGCGCGCGCGGACATCTACCGCCCGCTGCGCAACATCCTCGTGCTCACCAACGTGATCGCGTTCGTCGTGTTCTGGCGCTTCCCCGTGGCCCCGCCGCGGATGCTCGGCGGCTTCACCGACGTGGTCGCCTCCAGCGGCGCGATCGGTTCCTGGCACGGCCACAGCGGGCTCGCCTCGCACGCCAACGAGCTCGCCGCGCTGCCTTCCCTGCACATCGCCTGGGCCTCCTGGTGCACGCTGGCCGTGTGGCAGGCAACGCGTCGCGTGTGGGCGCGGGCGCTGGCGACGGCGTACCCGTTCGTGACCACCTTCGCGGTGCTGTCCACCGGCAACCACTTCCTCATGGACGTGCTCGCCGGGCTGCTCCTGTTCGCCGTCTCGGTGGCACTCGTGTGGATCCTGGAAGCCCTCCGGGAGCGCCGCCGCAAAACACGCTCGCGAGCCCCGGCGAAGGCCCTCGCCCAGGCGCCCTAGGAGCGCCCCCGAAAACGCCCCGCGGCCTGTCGCAGAGCCGCGTGTCCGATGTCACAAAGTTGTTACGAAGTCCTAAAGCGGCTAGACTGGGCGGCGCCGCCTGAGAGGTATTCGAGGGAGCACCTTCGACGGCCCCCCTTCGGGGAGCGCCTGGACCCTCGCGTCTGTAGGGTGGCTCGACCCATGCAAGCTAGCCATATTCGTGACGATCACGCACGCGTGCCCGCGGACGGGCTGGGGCGGCGAGCGTTGACCAATCTCGACATCGTCGTGCTCGTGCCCGCGGTGGTGGTGGCACTCGCCGTCGGCGCACCTGCCTTCGGGGTGCTCGTGGGCGCCGGGGCGTGGCTGTTGCAGCGCCTGGCCGGCGTCGTCGACCGCCGCGTCATCCGCCGCCACGCCGAGCCGGGGTCGCGGCTCGGGCTGAACTTCATCGACGCATTCGGCCGCATCTGGCTGCTCGCCGGCGGCATCGTCGTGGCGGGCGCCGTCGGCAGCCGCGAAGACGGTCTCGCCGCCGCGGTCGTGATCCTCGTGGCCTACTCGATCGCGTTCGCGGTGCGCATCGCCAGAGGGCGAGAGGGCGCCCCCGCCTGATGAGCGCGGTCGCGGGGGCCCCACCGATCGCACCCAAGGCCGGCGGCACGCCGCCCGCGGCCGGGACGCCGCCCGCCGAGAAACAGGGCATGAGCCCGCTGCGCAAGGTCGGCCTGGCCGTCGCCGGCGTCTGGCTCGGCGGGATCATCCTGTTCGTGATCCTGTTCGGGGTCACCGCGCACAAGGCTCCGGACGTCGCCAGCGGGGTCTTCACCCCGACCGACGAGTTCAAGCTCGACACCTGGTTCAGCCTCGGCCCGATCGACTTCAACAAGGGCGTCCTGTACCTGCTGCTGGCCGCCGGCATCACGATCTGGCTGCTGACCTACGTCGCCAAACGCCTCCAGCAGCGCCCCGGCCGGCTACAGGTCGCGGTCGAGCTGTACTACGACTTCATCCGCAACATGACGAGGGAAAGCCTCGACAAGCGGATGGAAGAAAAGTACTTCCCCCTGATCGCGACGATCTTCGTCTTCATCCTCGTCTCGAACCTGATCGGCTACATCCCGTTGCCCGTCAACTCGACGGAGAAGTTCAACCTCTTCGGGGCGCACCTGCCGTCATTCCAGATCTACGCGGCCGATACCAACGTCGCCTTCCCACTGGTGCTCTCGCTGGGGGTGTTCGTCCTGTTCCTCAACGAGGGCATCAAACACCACGGCTTCATCGGCTACCTCAAAAGCCTGATGCCGGGCGGCGTCAAAGGGCCGATCGTGCTGCTGATCTTCCCGATCGAGATCCTGTCCGTGTTCCTGCGCCTGATCTCGCTGACCGTCAGGCTGTGGGCCAACCTGCTGGCGGGCCACCTGCTGATCGCCTTCATGGGCGGCACCCTCGGGGTGCTCGTCGGCCTGCAGCTGGTGTCCTGGTTCCTGCTCCCGGCGGGGATCGCGATCTTCCTCTTCGAGGCCGTCCTGATCGCCGGCCTGCAGGCCTTCATCTTTTCCATCTTGACCGCCATCTACATCGGTAGTGCGGTCGAATCCCACTAGCACGAGAAAGGAGCCGACGTTGCTTCATGCACTAAACGCAGTGTTCGCGGCGACGGGGGAACCCATCGAATACGGTAAGGCCGCGGGCAGGGCGATCGCGCTCGGCGTCGGGGCAGGCGGCGGAGCCGCAGGAGCGGGCGCGGGCATCGGGTCGGTGTTCAACGCGTCGATCCAGTCCAAGACGCGCCAGCCCGAGCTGCGGGCCGACATCGAGCGCGATCAGTGGCTCGGGTTCGCCCTCACCGAGGCATGCTTCTTCTACGGCCTGGTCGGCGGCTTCATCGCCTTCTTCCTGTAGGCCGAGATGCTCGCCGCCGCCCTCACCCCACTGGCCAACGGCTCGTTCCTGATCACCCCCAACGTGGGGATCATGATCTGGACGATCGTCGTCTTCACGATCTCGTTCCTGGTCCTGCGCAGGTGGGTCTTCCCGATCATCGGCCAGGCCCTCGACGCGCGCGCCCAGAAGATCAACGGCGACATCGACGCCGCCGAACACACCCGCGTCGAAGCCGACAAGATCCTCGAGGAATACCGCGAGCGCCTGAAGGAGGCGCGCAGGCAGTCCGAAGAGATCGTGCAGCGCGCGCGCCAGGCGGCGGAGACGCACGAGCACGAGTCCAAGGAGCGCGGCAAGGAGATCATCGCCGACGCCGCCAAGCGCGCCGAACGCGACATCGAGGTGGCCAGCAAGCGCGCGCTGGACGACCTCCGCCGCGAGGTCGCCGACCTCACGATCATGGCCACCGAGAAGGTGACCCGCAAGTCGCTGGACAGCGACGACCAGCGTCGCCTGGTCGAGCAGGCGCTCGACGAACTCGACCTCTCCGGACTTTCGTCGGGGGCCCGCAACAACTGATGGACGAGCTGGCCCGCGTATACGCTCGCTCGCTGTTCGAGGTCGCCCTCGAGCAGGGCAAGCTCGACCTGCTGCGCGAACAGCTCGGCCAGCTCGCCGACGCCCTCCACGACAACCGCCAGCTGGCGGTGTTCTTCTTCTCGCCCTACTTCTCCAGCGCCGAGAAGCAGGAGGCGCTCGGGGTGGTGCTCGACGGCGCCGACCAGTCGTTCCTGAACTTCCTCTCGCTGTTGATCGAGAACCACCGCATGCCGGTCATCTTCCGCATCCGCCAGCAGTACGAGCGGCTGTGGGAGGAGGAGAACCGCATGCTCCCCGTCGAGATCACCAGCGCCGTGACGCTCGACGAGAAGACCACCGAGGACCTCGGCCGCACGATCGGGGAGCGCGCCGGACGCCGCGTCACGCTCAGCTCACGCGTGGATCCCGACATCCTCGGGGGAATCGTCCTGCGCGTCGGCAACTCGATCCTCGACGCATCAATCCGCAACCGGCTGGAGCAGCTGCGCAGGCACGTTGCCCAGGCTGCCTCCTAGGAGAAACAAACAGCATGCAGATCAACCCCGACGAGATCACCTCAATCCTCAAGAGCCGCATCGAGGGGCTCGACACCGGCAGCGCCGAGCTCACCGAGGTCGGCACCGTGCTGTCGGTGGCCGACGGCATCGCGCGCCTGCACGGGCTCGAGAACTGCATGTCGTTCGAGATGCTCGAGCTGCCCCACAACGTCACGGGACTGGCTCTGAACCTCGAGTCCGACAACGTCGGCGCCGTGCTGTTCGGCGAGTGGGAACACATCTCCGAGGGCGACACCGTGCGCCGCACCGGCGAGCTGCTCGAGGTCCCCGTGGGCGAGGAGCTGCTGGGGCGGATCGTCGACCCGCTCGGACGCCCGCTCGACGGCAAGGGGCCGGTCAACGTGACCCAGACGCGCCCGGCCGAGTTCAAGGCCCCGGGCGTCGTCCAGCGCCAGCCCGTCAAGCAGCCGATGCAGACGGGGCTGAAGGCGATCGACGCGATGATCCCGATCGGCCGCGGCCAGCGCGAGCTGATCATCGGCGACCGCCAGACGGGCAAGACCGCGATCGCGATCGACACGATCATCAACAACAAGGACAGCGACGTGATCTCGATCTACGTCGCCATCGGCCAGCGCATGTCGACGGTCGTCTCGCTGGCCCAGACGCTCGACGAAAACAACGCGCTCGACAAAACCATCATCGTCGCCGCGCCCGCCGACGAGGCCGCCCCGATCAAGTTCATGGCCCCGTACGCCGGCTGCGCGATGGGGGAGCACTTCCTCTACGACGGCAAGGACGCGCTGTGCGTGTACGACGACCTCACCAAGCACGCCTACGCCTACCGGCAGATGTCGCTGCTGCTGCGCCGCCCCCCCGGACGTGAGGCCTACCCCGGCGATGTCTTCTACCTGCACTCGCGCCTGCTCGAGCGGGCGGTCAAGCTCAACGACGAGCTCGGCGGCGGCTCCCTGACGGCGCTGCCCGTGATCGAGACCCAGGCCGGCGACGTGTCGGCCTACATCCCCACCAACGTGATCTCGATCACCGACGGGCAGATCTTCCTCGAGTCGGCGCTGTTCAACTCCGGCGTGCGCCCCGCCATCAACGTCGGCATCTCGGTCTCGCGGGTGGGCGGCAACGCCCAGATCGGACCGATGAAGAAAGTCGCCGGGCGCATCAAGCTCGAGCTCTCCCAGTACCGCGACCTCGAGGCCTTCGCCCAGTTCGGCTCCGACCTCGACGCCGACACCCAGCGCACGCTCGCGCGCGGCGAACGGCTCGTGATGACGCTCAACCAGAACGAGCGCGAGCCGCTGCCGGTGGAGGACCAGGTGATCCAGATCTACGCCGCCACCAACGGCTTCCTGGACCGCATCAACGTCGAGCGCGTGACCGAGTTCCTCACCGAGCTGACCGAAGGGGCCCACTCCCAGCTGTCGGGCGCGCGCTCCAAGATCGCGGGCGGCGACTGGTCGGACGAGACCCAGAAGGAAGTCCGCGACTTCCTCGAGCAGTTCGCCGCCGACTTCGGCTACGACCTCGACGAGGAGGGCCAGCCCCTCGAGGAGGCCAAGGCGGCCTGAGCGGCCGGACGGTGACCCATGGCTTCACAGCGCGACGTCAAGAACAAGATCGCCTCGGTCAAGAACATCCAGAAGATCACGCGGGCGATGGAGATGGTGGCCGCCGCACGCCTGCGGCGCGCCGAGATGCGCATCGAGGCGCTGCGCCCGTACGCCGACGCGTTGCGGCGGATGACCCGCCAGGCCTCTCAGGCCGCCGGCTCGGAGGGTCAGCGCGTGGCGCTGCTGGCCGAGCACGAGCGCCTGGAGCGGGTGGCCGTGCTGCTGATCACCGGCGATCGCGGCCTCGCCGGGGGCTTCAACTCGCAGATCATCCGCGCCGCCATCCGGCTCGGCGGCGAGCTCTCCGAGCAGGGCCTGCAGAGCAGCTGGTACGTGTCCGGCCGCCGCGGCGCCTCCTCGATGAGCTTCCGCGGCTATGAGCTGAGCGGCACCTACACGGGCTTCTCCGACCGGCCCGCCCACGCCGATGCGCGCGCGATCGCCGGCGACCTGATCGCGTCATACGTCGACGGTCACGTCGACCGCGTCGAGATCATCTACAACACCTACATCTCCCCGCTCACCCAGAGGGTCACCCAGGAGCGCCTGCTGCCGCTGTCGCAGGCGACCATCACCGGCGAAGACACGCCCGAGCAGGGCGCCGACGAGGCTTCCCGCCCCGGCGCCGAGGAGCAGGCGTCCGGCGGCTCGGCGCGCGCGGCCGTCGAGTACGAGCCCGACCCCGAGAAGATCCTCCGGCGTCTGGTCCCGGACTACGTCGAGCTGTCGATCTACCGCGCGCTGGTGGAGTCGACGGCGGGCTTCTTCGGCGCGCAGATGACGGCCATGCGCAGCGCATCGGAGAACGCCGGGGAAATCATCACCGACTACACACTGCAGATGAACCGTGCCCGTCAGGCCGAGATCACCCAAGAGATCATGGAGGTCGTCGCCGGCGCGGAGGGACTCAGCTGACGCGCGCGAGCTGAGCGCCCGCCACGACACGACGACCAAGAACAGGAGAACCAGCACGATGGAGTCCAGCACCGCAGCAGCCCCCACAGGCGGAGCCGAGGGGTCGGCCAACGGTCAAGCCAAGCGCAACGTCGGGCGCATCGAGGAGATCCAGGGCGTCGTCATCGAGGCCGTCTTCCCTGAGCGCCTGCCGGAGATCAACCACGCCATCACGATCGAGCGCAACGCCGCCAACGAGGAGGAGGAGGCTGCGGGCATCAGCTCCAGCTCCGGTGGCGAGCTGCTCGTCTGCGAGGTCCAGCAGCACCTCGGCGACGACCGTGTGCGCGCGGTGGCGATGGACACCACCGACGGACTCGCCCGCGGCCTCGAGGTCGTCGACACGGGCGCCCCGATCACGGTCCCGGTCGGCGACGTCACGCTCGGGCGCATCTTCAACCTGCTGGGCGAACCGATCGACCTCGGCGAGCCGCTCCCGGCCGGCGTCGAGCGCCGCGGCATCCACCAGGAGGCCCCCCGCGTGGAGGACCTGTCCCCGGCGGTCGAGATGTTCGAGACGGGGATCAAGGTCGTGGACCTGCTGGCCCCCTACGCCAAGGGCGGCAAGGTCGGGCTGTTCGGCGGGGCCGGCGTGGGCAAGACCGTGCTGATCCAGGAGCTGATCCACAACCTCGCCACCGAGCACGGCGGGCTGTCGGCCTTCTGCGGCGTCGGCGAGCGCTCCCGCGAGGGCAACGACCTGTGGCTGGAGATGAAGGAATCGGGCGTGATCGACAAGACGATGCTCGTCTTCGGTCAGATGAACGAGCCCCCCGGGGCGCGTATGCGCGTGGCCCTCTCCGGCCTGACGATGGCCGAATACTTCCGCGACCAGGGCCAGGACGTGCTGCTGTTCATCGACAACATCTTCCGCTTCGTGCAGGCCGGCTCCGAGGTCTCGGCGCTGCTCGGGCGGATGCCCTCCCAGGTCGGCTACCAGCCCACCCTGGAGACCGAGATGGGCCAGCTGCAGGAGCGCATCACCTCCACCCGCGAGGGCTCGGTCACGTCCGTGCAGGCCATCTACGTGCCCGCCGACGACCTCACCGATCCCGCCCCGGCGTCCGTGTTCGCGCACCTCAACGCCACCACGGTGCTGTCGCGGGCGATCTCCGAGAAAGGCATCTACCCGGCGGTCGACCCGCTCGACTCGACCTCCACGATCCTCAAGCCCGACATCCTCGGCGAGGACCACTTCCGCGTCGCCAACCGGGTCAAGGAGATCCTGCAGCGCTACAAGGAGCTCCAGGACATCATCGCGATCCTCGGCATCGACGAGCTCTCCGACGAGGACCGCCTGACCGTCAACCGCGCGCGGCGCATCGAGCGCTTCCTCTCGCAGCCGTTCTTCGTGGCCGAAGAGTTCACCGGCACCCCGGGGGCGTACGTGAAAATCGAGGAGACGATCCGCGGGTTCGAGGAGATCATCGAGGGGAAGCACGACGACGTCCCCGAGAGCGCCTTCTTCCTGAAGGGCACGATCGACGAAGTCGTCGAGGCGGCCAAACGCTAGGGCGATGGCGCACACCAAGTTCCCCATCGAGGTGCTGACCCCCGAGGGCGAGGTGTTCGCGGACGAGGTCGAGATGGTCTCGACCGTCACCGGCCTCGGCTCGATCGGGATCCTCGCCAACCACGAGCCCGTGCTGGCGATGCTGGAACCCACCGAGCTGCGCCTGTACCGCTCCGACGAGGACGTCGTGCGCTTCGCCCAGGGCGAGGGCTACCTGCAGTTCGCCGGCAACCACGCACTGGTGCTGGTCGAGGAAGCCGTGCGCCCCGAGGACCTGGACCGCGAGCTGCTGCAGGAAAAGCTGCGCGAGGCCCAGGCGGCGGCCGACCGCGCCGACGAGGGCACCGAGGAGCGCGCCCGCGCGCTGCGCGAGATCAACCGCTGCGAGGCGTTCCTCGCGGTCGCCTCCTAGGCGGGCGGGAGAGGCCGCTTGGCGAGCTCCGGACCTGACGCGGCGAGGGCGCACTTCGACAGCAAGCGCCCGGGCTGGTTCACGCGGCGCGTGTTCAACCCGTTCGTCGGCGTCCTCACCAGGCGGGGGCTGCCGATCGCCGGCTCGCGCGTGCTCGAGGTCCGCGGTCGCAGCTCCGGTGAGCCCCGGCGCACGCCCGTCAACCCGCTCGACCTGGACGGCCGCCAGTACCTGGTGGCGCCCCGTGGCGACACCCAGTGGGCACGCAACCTGCGCGCCAGCGGGGAGGGCCGGCTGCTGTCGCGGCGCCACAGCGAGGGCTTCACCGCCGTCGAGGTGCCCGACGCCGAGAAGCCCGCCATCCTGCGGGCCTATCTGAAGCGCTGGAAGTTCGAGGTGGGGGTGTTCTTCGACGGGGTCGGCCCGGACTCGTCCGACTCGGAGATGCTGGCGGCGGCGCCCAGGCACCCCGTCTTCAGGCTCACTCCGACCACGCCCCGATGAGCGACGGCGATCGTCGTGGGCGCGAGCCGATCGGGGTGATCGGCACCGGGTACGTGGGACTGGTCACCGCCGCGGGCTTCGCCGAGCTGGGCAGCGAGGTGTGGTGCGTCGACATCGACGCCGAGAAGGTCCGCCGGCTGCGAGCGGGGGAGACCCCGATCTACGAGCCGGGCCTGGAGGATCTGCTGGCGCGCAACCGCGAGCGGATGCACTTCGACACCGACCTCAGCGGTGCGCTCTCCCGCGCCCGCCTGCTGTTCGTGGCCGTCGGCACGCCTCCCACCTACTCCGGCGACGCCGACCTGTCGGCGGTGCACGCGGTCGCCGACGCGATCCCCGCCTCCAAGGAGCACGCGCTGGTGATGAAGTCCACGGTCCCCGCCGGCACGGGGGCCTCGCTGCTGCGCACCTTCGCCGAGCAGGGCAAGCAGGTGCTCTCCTACGTCTCCTGCCCCGAGTTCCTCAAGGAGGGCACGGCGGTGGAGGACTTCATGCACCCCGACCGGGTCGTGATCGGCGACCAGGAGGGATGGGCCGGGGACGCGGTGGCCGAGCTGTACGCCCCGCTCGACGCCCCCCTGGTGCGTACCGACATCGCCAGCGCGGAGATGGTCAAGCTGGCCTCCAACGCCTTCCTGGCCACCAAGATCAGCTTCATCAACGAGATCGCGAACGTGTGCGAGGAGACCGGCGCCGACGTGCTCGAGGTCGCCCGGGGGATGGGTCTGGATGACCGCATCGGGGCCAAGTTCCTGCAGGCCGGGATCGGCTTCGGCGGCAGCTGCTTCCCCAAGGACGTCGACGCGCTCAAGCAGCTCGCCGGCAACTCCGGCTACCACTTCCAGCTGCTCACCTCCGTGATCGAG
>DATJOU010000283.1:0-2873 GCA_035506775.1 Solirubrobacteraceae bacterium
AGCTGGTGAAGTAGCCGACGTTGGCGCCTTCGACGGGCTGCACCTCGGGGGCCTGGATTTCGGCGGCCGAGGGGAGCGGCTGGGAGACGCTCTGCTCGTAGACGGGCCTGGTGAGGTAGCCCTGTTCGAGCATCTGGCGCAGGACGACGTCGCGGCGGTCGCGGGCGGCGGTCGGGTCCACGGCCGGGTCATAGGCGGACGGAGACTGGATCACGCCCGCGAGCAGGGCCGCCTCCCACGGCTCGAGCTGCTGGACGCAGAGTTCGTGTCCGGGGGTCCCGCAGCCTTCGTGCTGGGGCTCGTGGCCGAAATAGGTCTCGGCGGCGGCCTCGATGCCGTACGCCCCGTTGCCGAAGTAGATCGTGTTCAGGTACGCGGTGAGGATCTTTTCCTTGGACCACTTGTGGGACAGCTGGTAGGCGAGGGCGGCCTCGCGGAGCTTCTCGAAGATGGTGCGGTGGGACTGGGCCTGGAGGGCGTTCTTGATGAACTGCTGCTCGATCGTGGAGGCCCCCTGGACGCCGCCCTGGCTGCGTATGTCGGCGAGCAGCGCGCGGGCGATCCCGCGCAGGTCCACGCCGCTGTTGTGGTAGAAGCGCTTGTCCTCGATCGACACCACCGCCTCCTTGACGATCTGGGGGATCTGGGCCGGGGTGACGATCACGCGGTTCTGCTGGGAGAGGACCCCGATGGGGTGGCCGAGGTCGTCGTACAGGAACGAGCTCTGCTCGTTGCGGTACAGCGAGAAGCGGGTCAGGGACGGCAGGTCCGAGACGATCGAGACGAACGTCCCGAACGCGAACGAGACGAGCCCGAGGAGCAGCAGGGAGAGCAGGATCGCGACCAGGCGCAGGCGCTTCAGCCGAGGACGGGCGATCGGCCCGATGTCGGTCTGGGGTATTGCTGGTCGGTCGTAGACGCTCATGCTCGTCAGGCGTTGGGGAGCGAGACCTGCAGCGCAAGGACCGTACCCTGAGCGGCGGCGCCGGAGGTGCTGCGGGCGGCGCGCCAGGCCCTCAGGATCGACCCTCGGGACCGCGAGAGAATAGCATTCGGACCTCCATGGGAGACGAGGATGAGCCCGCCGCGGGCGCCGGACAGCGGGCGGATCCGCACCTCCAGCAACTCGCAGGGGAGCTGTCCCGGGGAGCCGTCGACTCGCTCCCCGAGGGGGCGCTGCTCGAGCGGCTGACGAAGGCCCGCGACGAGGGTCGCCCGTTGCGGGTGAAGCTCGGGATCGACCCCACCGCGCCGGACATCCACCTCGGTCACGCGGTGGTGCTGCGCAAGCTGCGGGAGTTCCAGGACGCCGGGCACCGGGTGGTGCTGATCATCGGCGACTACACCGCCCGTGTGGGCGATCCGTCGGGGCGGTCGAGCCTGAGGCCGATCCTCTCCGACGAGGAGATCGAGGCCAACGCCGCCACCTTCCAGGACCAGGCGATGAGGATCCTCGACGACGACCCGGCGCGGTTGGAGGTGAGACACAACAGCGAGTGGCTGGCGATGCCCTCGGTGGAGCTGTTGAAGCTGATGAGACATGCCACGGCGGCGCAGCTGCTCGAGCGGGAGGACTTCGCCAAACGGATGGAGGCGTCCGAGCCGATCTCGCTGCTGGAGCTGCTCTATCCGCTGTTACAGGGTTACGACTCGGTGGCGGTGGAGGCCGACGTCGAGCTCGGGGGGACCGACCAGAAGTTCAACCTGCTGTTCGGGCGCGACATCCAGCGGGCCTACGGGCAACAGCAGCAGGCGATCATGACGATGCCGATCCTGGTGGGGGTGGACGGGTCGCGGAAGATGTCCAAGTCGCTGGGGAACCAGATCGGGATCCTCGACCCGCCCGGGGAGATGTACGGGAAGACGATGGCGATCCCGGACTCGGCGATGGACGAGTACTACCGCCTGCTGCTCGGCCGGGAGCCCCCCGAGGGGGCCGACCGGGGAGCGAAGGCTGCGAGGGACGCCAAGCGGGAGCTGGCCAGGGAGCTGGTGGGGTGGCTCCACTCTCCCGAGCAGGGGCGGGCCGCCGAAGAGGAGTTCGAGCGGGTGTTCGTGCAGCACGAGGACCCCGAGGAGATCAGGGAGAGTGAGTTCGAGTGTGGGGAGGGGGGGACGGTCCACCTCCCGGAGCTGATCTCCAGGGAGTTCGGGGTCTCGCGGTCCGAGGCCCGGCGCCTGATCGACCAGGGAGGGGTGTCGCTCGGGGAGCAGGGGGTGGCGGCCGGGGAGCACGACGTCCCCTGTGGGACGGCCGACGGGCAGGTGCTGAGGGTGGGGCGAAGGCGCTTCGTGCGCCTCAGGGCCGCCGGCTAGGCTTGCGGGCCGGTCCCCGGTCTGCGCCGGTAGGCCCCCGGTCGGGCCCTTGGCCCCGCACATAGCGGGGTCCGGCCCCGGAACCCGGTCGTCAGGGGGTGGTCCGGGATCGCGTCGCGCTATACTCGCTGGTCGGCCCAAGGGCGCCTCAGGGCGTCGGGTCGGTCGGTCTCCCCCAAGGGGAAGCCCCCCTCGGGAGGCCCGGCGGTCTTTGAAAACTCAACAGCATGCGCATCTACGATCGGAAACGCGATCGTGGTGTGCGTCCAGGTTCGACCCGTCGCGAGGCGCCGTATCGGCGTGCTCGGCGACGGCAAAGAGTCAAAGCAGAGAAGTACCCCGTCATGGTTCGGGACCACGTGTATGGGTCCCGGCCGCCGCAGCCCCGGCGCCCTCGGGCGTCAGGGATGTGACAGTCCATGACAGCTTTTCGTGAAGTTCTTCACGGAGAGTTTGATCCTGGCTCAGGACGAACGCTGGCGGCGTGCTTAACACATGCAAGTGGAGCGACGAACCAGGGCTTGCCCTGGGGCAGAGCCGCGAACGGGTGAGTAACA
>DATJOU010000284.1:0-14276 GCA_035506775.1 Solirubrobacteraceae bacterium
GCGCAAGGCGAAGGTGAGCGTACGCGCAGAGACCCGCCCGCTCGCGCCCGCCTCGGTCGAGAAGATGCGCGCCGCCTCGAGCCCACGAGACGCTGTACTCTTCTCCGTCCTTGCCTACGCTGGCCTCCGCCCAGGCGAGGCGCTCGCACTGCGCTGGGGGGATGTGCGCGAGCATACGCTGCTGATCGAGCGCGCCGTGTCGCTTGGCGCAGTGAAGGACACCAAGACCGGCGCCCACCGCACTGTGCGTCTGCTTGCACCGCTTGCCGTCGACCTGCGCGAGTGGCGGATGCGAGGCGGCCGTCCGGGCGAGCGTGCATTCATCTTCCCCGCGCGCGACGGCGGTCCGTGGAGTGCGCCCGCCTATCAATCCTGGCGCCGTCGTGCGTTTGCGCGCGCCGCGCGCGCGGCCGGCGTCGAGGGCGCGCGGCCGTACGACCTGCGCCACAGCTTCGCCTCGCTCCTCTTGCACGAGGGCCGCAGCGTGATCTACGTGGCCCGCCAGCTCGGGCATGGGGCGGAGCTCACGCTCGGCACCTACGGCCACGTGATGGACGAGCTGGACGAGTCGCCACGGCAGGACGCCGAGGCCGCAATTCTCGCCGCCCGCTCCGGCAGAGTGACCCATCAGCGACCCATGACGAGCGAATGAGCCAGTGGTACGGCCCGTGGTGCGCGGCGAATCCCGCTGCTGAGCAGGGATTTCTTTTAGAGCGGCGAACGGGTCTCGAACCCGCGACCTCAAGCTTGGGAAGCTTGCGCTCTACCAACTGAGCTATCGCCGCGCGAGGCTGATTCTACGGGCTTTGCGGACCATCCAGGGGGGACACAGCGGGGCAGGGCCCCGGCTTCGAGTCCGAGGCGTTCAGGACGCCCCACGTCGCGGCCGGCGCAGCTGGAGGGCGCGCGCCAGCGGTTCCGCGCCGAGGGATAATGCGCAAGATGGCCCCACCAGGCCGACACCAACGTCGTGGGCTGCGTAAAGCCGCCGGTAAGCGTGCTCGCGCCAAACGACGGAAGGAGGAGGATCGGGGAGTCACGATCGACTTCACCGACCCGGCCGTAGTGCGGCGCTGGAAGCGGCGGAGCTTAGCGGTGATTTCGGTAGGCGCCGCCGTAGGCATCGCGTGGTACGTGCTGGCGCCTGGAGTCGGCGCCTACACAATCGGCTACACCCTCGCGTTGCCGGCGATCATCACGGCGATCGTCTGGGTCGGCAAACGGCTACCGAGGTGGCTGGACTGGGTGATCGCGGTGGCGCTCGGCACGCTCGGATCGGTCGCATACATCGTCTTCGACGGATCGCAGTGGTGGCTATGGGCTCAGATCGCTCTGCTCCCGTTCGTTGTGCTCGTCCTGATCAGCGGCACAAAAACGCCCAGGCCCGGAGACCCGCCGCGAGAGCCGTGGTATGGCGGCATGCGCGACGGGCCGTGGGGCCCACCGTAGATTTACGCGTCTCCGCCCCTCCCGGCTTTGCGCGCATTGGCGGGTCGAGAGGGACCGGCACCCTTGTGGGGAGCGCGGCGGTAAACCTCGCACCGTCCACTCGCAACCTGGCTTCTCGTGGTCGCTTCGGGATACGCCAGATTCACCTTCACGAGCGGGAAGAATCCGCTCGAGGAGCCGCCTTTCACGGGACATTCGGCGCTCACCAGGCTCACCTTCTTGTCCCTGTGAACGAACTGCCCGTGAAGGGTGAGTTCGAACTTCGAGATGTGCCCGTAGATGCCCTTGTAGGTGTACGTCTGTGAGAAGCAGTTCGAACGGCCCGGCGCGCATATCCCCGCGATGAAGCGCATCTGTTCCACGGACAGGGTCGTTCCGAACTCACCGGTGGACGGGCGGATCGTGAACGGGATCACGTAGGTGAGTGGCAGGACACCTTCGCTCGTCACCTGCGCGAGGATGCGAGGCTCCCCTTCCCCGAGGTCGTAGAAGGCCAGCAGGTGCCCTTCGATCGTCACCGGAGCCTCCCCGGGTAGGGTCACTTCCGAGACCACCACGCCGGACCTCACCAGCGACCCCGCACATGCCTTTTCTGCGCCCGCGTAATAAAGCTCGGAGATCGGACAGCTCGGCAGCCCCGCCGTCTGGAATGCGAGATCGCGGGACACCTCGATCCCGATCGAGGTCAGTTCGGGCGTCGTGGACGTGGTGGGGGCCTGGGAGGTGAACCCGAACCGCAGGGCCACCGGGGCCATGTGGGAGCGGGGCAGCCTCCCGGGAGTCGGTTCCGCCTTGAAACGAGCCGGAAACGCGCAACCATGGATCCATGGGAACAGCGTTCGAGGTTGAGCTCCAGGGGCCATCCCGGCACCGCAGGCTGCAGCTGAGGGGCGAACTCGACCTGGCCAGCTCGCAGGAGCTGATGCTCGCCCTCCGGAGGGCCTGCGAGGAAGGCGCCCGCAGCGTGATGCTTGATCTCCACGAGGTCGGCCACATGGACTCCTCGGGCATCTACGCCCTCCTCAGCGGCCGCAAGCTGTGCGAGGAGAGCGGCTGCGGGTACGTGATCGAACGAGGCATGTCCCGGCCCGCCGAACGGACGCTCGAGGTAACGGGACTGCTCGACCAGCTTCCCTTCTGCTGATCGCCGGGCGGGGTGGGCGACACCAGCCTGATCGCCCTCGGCACCACCCGTGACGATCTCGCGTTCCCCTGTTTAGCCCCCGGAAACTGCGGGAAGTCCGGAACGCGAGCAGCGCAATCCACTACAGGGAAGGGATGGGGATATGGCTCGCGTTGTCGTCACCGACGATTCCGGCCGGGAGGTTCTGCTGGACGAGCAGGTCCAGGCGATCCACCTCGCGACCTCGCACTCGAGCACCCAGATGCTCGAGCGCGTCACATGGGCAGTACAGGACGCAGAACGCGACCGCGAGCCGGGTGAGGGCTCCGAGAGCGAGCTGCGGGGACGCCTCAAGGCCGCCTAGAGCCGAACCCGCCCCGAGCGTCGGGGCGCGACACTCCCGAGGACCGTCCCGGCGTGCCGGGGAGCGTCCGGCACTACCCTTGTGCCGCAGTGAAACGCCGCATCCTGCCCGTGATCGTGGCCCTCGCGGGGGTCGGCCTGGTCGCGCTCCTCGTCTATGGCGTCTCCCACCAGGCCGCCAGCCGCACGCTCGACGAGCTCGTGGCGACCGGCCACTACCCTCCCGCCCCCAACGCCTCCACACGGCTCCCGATCCTCGGCGGTGACGGGATGAGCTCCCTCAGCTCACTCCGGGGCAAGGTGGTCGTGCTCAACTTCTGGGCCTCCTGGTGTCAGCCGTGCGAGCAGGAGGCGCCGCTGCTCGAGCGGACCGAGAGCCAGCTTCGGCGCATCGGCGGAACGGTCCTCGGGGTCACCTACCTCGACGCCTCCCCCGACTCCCGCAGCTTCGTCCGCCGCTACCACCTCAGCTACCCCAACCTGCGCGACAACACCGGCAACTTCGCCCACTCCTACGGCACCGACCAGCTCCCGGAGAGCTTCGTGATCGACCGCCACGGGGACATCGTCGCGATATCACGGGGAGAGGTCGACGAACGCTTCCTCAACCACGCCGTGGCCTTGGCACAGAGCGCGTGAGACGCCGCGTCGCCCCCGCTCTCGCCGTGCTGTTCGTGACCCTGACGGCGGCCATCGGCGTGACCCAGACGGCCGGCGCCGGTTCGGCGGATGCGGCCCAGGCCCCGCGGGCCTCGCTGACGACGATCGAACGCCAGGTGATGTGCGTGACCTGCAAAATCCCCCTCAACGTCGCCGAGTCCACCCAGGCCGAACGCGAGCGGTCCTTCATCCAGGAACTGATCGACCAAGGGCTGGACGAAGCCCAGATCAAGCGGGCCCTGGTGGGCCAGTACGGGACCACGGTGCTGGCCCTCCCGCCGGCGAGCGGCTTCGACCTGACCGTGTACCTCGTCCCGGCCGCCGTGGTGGTGGCCCTGGCGGCCCTGCTCGGGACCCTCCTGCTGCGCTGGCGTCGTCGGGGCCGATCGGCTGACGCCACCCCGGACCCGGTGGCGTCGATCAGCCCCGCCGACGCCTCCCGCCTGGACGCCGATCTCTCCCGGTTCGACTGAGGAGCAACCGGGGAGACGAGTGGCGAAGCTCAGATGACCGTCGGCTGGCTAGCGGACGCTCCAGAAGCCCGGGCCCGCCGAGGACGCATTGCCCGGCGCACACAGCGCGAAGGCCCGGAAGTGCGAAGTTCCGCCCGACGCAACATTCGTCACGCTCACCGACCACCCCGTTGCGCCCAGCGGCCTGTCCGAGGCGACGCTCGCTCCCGGAGCGAGGTCCGCCACGTAGCCCCCCGTGACGATGTGGTAGGCGCTACGCGAGGTAAGAGGCCCGTTCTGGAGCTCGCCGGCGGTCGGGCAGGTGGCCGAGGCGAACCCGGGTTTCCCCGGCCCGACGGTGACTTCCTGGCTCACCTCTTCGAGGTAGCGACCCGGTGTCCCGGTGAGCGTCTTGAGGACGTTCGGCTTGATCTGAGCGGTGCTGTTGATGACGTACTGACCGGCCGCGATCGCGGTACCGCCCAACGCGACGAACAACGCCGCGCCGGCGACGATCAGGGCAGGCGATGGCTTTGGCGTGCGCATTTCTCCCTCCCTTGCTTCGTGACAATTGCTACAGCCACGTTAGCGCCGCGGCCGGCTCGGCTACATGTGCTCGGGCGCGGTGATGCCGAGCAGGTCCAGCGAGCGGGCGATCGTCATCCGAGCCGCCTCCGAGAGGGCCAGCCGCAACGACTCGAGCTCCTGTGGCTCGGCCCCCAGCACCCGGCAGTCGCGGTAGAAGGCGGTGAAGCTCTGGGCCAGCTCCAGCACGTAGGCGGTGAGGCGGTGGGGAGCCCGCCGCTCGCTCGCCTCGGCCAGCTCTCCAGGGAACCCGACGAGCTGCTCGATCAGGGCCCGCTCGGACGGGTGCAGGGGCGAGCTCGGGGGCGTGGCGGTCGCCGCGAGCGCCTCCTTCATCCGCTCCTCCCCCGCCTTCCCCACGATCGAGGCGATGCGGGCGTGGGCGTACTGGACGTAGTACACCGGGTTCTCCGCCGACTGTTCACGGGCGAGGTCGAGGTCGAGGTCCACGGTGGTGTCGTGGGAACGGGCCAGCAGGTACCAGCGGGCTGCGTCCACCCCGATCTCCTCCACCAGCTCGTGCAGCGTCACGAACTCACCCGCCCGCTTTGACATCTGTGCCCGCTCCCCACCCCTGACCAGGTGCACGAGCTGCATGATCAGCAGCTCGAGGTCGTCCGGGTCGCCCCCCAGGGCCGCGTAGGCGGCCTTCATCCGCAGCAGGTAGCCGTGGTGGTCGGCCCCCCACACGTCGATCTGACGCTCGTATCCCCGCTCACGGCGGCTCTGGTGGTAGGCGATGTCGGAGGCGAAGTAGGTGTGCTCGCCGTTGGACCGGATCAGCACGCGATCCTTGTCGTCGCCGAACTCCGTCGTCCGCAGCCACAGGGCACCCTCGCTCGGGTAGGTCCGTCCCGCCTCGGTGAGGGTCGCGATCGTGCTCTCGACCAGGCTGGGGTGACCCGCGTACAGCTCGCTCTCGAAGGTCCAGTGGTCGAAGGGCTCGACCCGGAACGCCGCCAGCGCCTCCTTGGTCCGCTCGAGCATCTGCTCGACGCCCGCACGCCCCACGTCGGCCGGGTCGCGTTCGGCCGCGCCCGGGATCGAGGCGGCCAGAGCCGCCACGTAGTCCCCGTGGTATCCGTCCTCGGGGGGCTCCTCGCCCCGCGCCACGGCGCTCACCGACTCGCCGAACCTGCGCACCTGGGAACCGGCGTCGTTGACGTAGAACTCCCGCTCCACGGCGTGACCGCGGGCGGCAAGGATGCGCGCGAGGGCGTCCCCGTAGGCGGCGTTGCGGGCGTGTCCCACGTGCATCGGCCCGGTCGGGTTGGCCGACACGAATTCGACCAGGATCTTGCGCTGCTGCTGTGCCTCTGCCGCGCCATAGGTGCGCCCGGCGGCGAGCACCTGCGACAGCGCTCCCGTCAGCCAGCGGTCGGAGAGGAACAGGTTCAGGAACCCGGGACCCGCCACCTCGAAGCGCTCCAGGCTCCCCGGCATCCGCTCCGCCAGCGCCTCCCCGAGCTGCTCGGCGAGGTCGCGCGGCTTGCCTCCGAGCGCGGGCGCGAGCACCAGCGCGGCGTTGCTCGAGTAGTCCCCGAACTCGGCCCGCCGGGGGCGCTCCAGGGTCACCGGGCCACCGGCCCCCGCCAGGGCCTGCAGCCGGGCCTCCCCCACCCCCCCGTTCTGGCCCTCAACGCGGGCGGCCACGGCGCGGGCGGCCGCCAGCAGCTCCTCCCGCAGCACACCGAGCGGCCCTGCCGCCCCGGGGTGAGCGTCGCGAGCCGGGGCGAGCTGCTGGTCGGAGCTGTCGGTGGGTGTCATCGGTGAGGTATGCGCCGGTTGCGATACTAGCCGGGTGACCGATCAAGAATCAGGCGCAGAGCGCCACATCAACATCCACCTGTCCCCCGAGATCATGGGTGGGGTCTACGCGAACTTCGCGAACGTCAGCCACTCCGACTACGAGTTCACCGTGACCTTCGCGAGGGTCGACCACGAGGTGGAGTCCGAGGAGGTTCCAGGCGTCGTCGTCGCCCGGGTCAACCTGTCACCGCGCTTCATGCGCGAGCTGATCGACGCGATGGAGGACAACTACTCGAAGTGGCGCACGCGGGAGGGGATCAAGAACCTCCCAGAGTACGGTGGGGGAGAGTCCGCGGCCGAGCCCGAGCAGTAACCCCTCCACGCCGGCCGTGAAGGTCGCCGTCATCTCCGACATCCACGCCAACCGGCAGGCGCTCGAGGCGACCCTCGAGGCCGTCGCCGGCTCCGACGCCGCCGAGCTGTGGTGCCTCGGGGACCTGGTCGGCTACGGCGCCGACCCCGACGCCTGCGTAGAGCTCACCCGTGAGCACGCCGCCGTGTGCCTGGCGGGCAATCACGACCTGGCCGTCACCGGCGAGATCCCGCTGGACGAGTTCTCCCGCGGCGCGATGCTGGCGGCCCAATGGACCCGCGAGGTGATCTCCTCCGAGAACCTGGCCTTCCTGAAGAGCCTCAGCCCGGAGGCCCGCGAGGGGTCTGTCGGGCTCTACCACGCCAGCCCCCGGGACCCGGTGTGGGAGTACGTGCTCTCGACGCTGCTCGCCGACCTCTGCCTCGACGCCCAGCAGCACCGCATCTGCCTGATCGGACACTCCCACGTGGCGCTCTCCTTCGAGCGTCACGACGGCGAGCTGGCACAGGGCGAGCCCCGCACCGATGGTACGGTCCTCGACCTCTCGGAGGGCGAATGGCTGCTGAACCCGGGCAGCGTCGGCCAGCCCCGCGACGGCGACGCCCGGGCCGCGTGGCTGGCCCTCGACCTCGGCACCCTCGAGGCCACCTACCACCGGGTGCCCTACGACATCGCCGGTGCGGCCGCCGCGATCCGCGCCGCCCGCCTACCGGACTCGCTCGCGGAGCGGCTGGAGTACGGTCAGTGACATGAGCCGCGGAGGCGTCCACGCCACGGGCCACGGACGACGCGCGCGGGCGCTGGGAGCGACGCTGCTCGCGCTGCTCGCCGCGGTCGCGCTGGTGGCCTGCGGGAGCTCCGGGAAGGGGCTGATCCCGTCCGCCAGTGCCGGACCGCTGGTCGGGGACTTCGAAAACGTCCTCCAGGCTGCCGAAAGCGGCGCCGGCAACTGTTCCCCTACCGAAGCCGCCCTCAGCAAGACCGAAGAAGACTTCCGCTCGCTGCCCGCGACCGTCGACTCGGGCCTGCGGGCGAACCTCCGCCAGGGGATCGCCAACCTGCGTGAGCGGGCCCGCGAACTGTGCGCCCAGCAGTCCACCACCTCCACCCACACGACCACGACGAAGACCACCACCACCACGACGACCCCGAAACCGGCGACCACCCCGACCACAACCACCCCGCCGAAAACCACCACCACGCCCCCCGAAACCTCAACCCCCCCGACCAGCGGCGGCGGAACGCCCGCGCCGGGCGAAACGCCCTCCGGCGGCGCCGGTGGCAACGGCGAAGAACACTCCGGCGGCAACGAAGAATCGTCGGCCGGCGGAGCGGGGGCTCCGGAAAGCTCGAAATGAGCGCGGTCGAGATCGCGGGCCGCTACCGGCTCCAGGACCGGCTGGGCTTCGGCGGCATGTCGACGGTCCATCTCGCCCTCGACCTGCGCCTCGAGCGCCAGGTGGCGGTGAAGCTGCTGGCCGAGCACCTGGCCGACGATCCCGCGTTCGTGTCCCGCTTCCAGCGTGAGGCGCAGGCGGCCGCCCGGCTGGTGCACCCGAACATCGTCCAGGTGTACGACTCGGGGACCGACGAGCAGACCGGCCAGTACTTCATCGTCATGGAGTACATCGAGGGAGCCTCGGGTGCGGAGATCCTGCGCGAACAGGGCTGGGTGGAGGTCGCCGAGGCGCTGTCGATCATCGAACAGGCCTGCGAGGGCCTCGACTACGCCCACCGGCACGGGGTCGTGCACCGCGACGTCAAGCCCGGCAACCTGCTGCGGGCCCGCGAAGGCCAGGTCAAGCTCGCCGACTTCGGGATCGCGAAGGCGACCGAGCAGTCGAGCATCACCCAGGTCGGCTCGGTGCTGGGGACCGCCGCCTACCTCGCCCCGGAGCAGGCCCGTGGCGAGGACGCCGGCCCGAGCGCCGACCTCTACGCGCTCGGCGTCGTCGCCTACCAGCTGATCTCCGGCCGGCTCCCCTACGAAGCCACGTCGCTCACGGAGCTGGCCCTCAAGCAGCAGAACGAGCACCCTGCGAAGCTCGACACGGTCGTGGCGGCGGTGTGTCCGGAGCTGGCCGACGCGGTCGCGATCGCGCTGGCGCTCGACCCCCGTGACCGCTACGCCACGGCCCGCGAGATGCGCCGGGCGCTGAACGAGGGTGCACGCGAGATCCCGCCCCAGCGGGAGGTACCCGCCGAACAGGTCGCGGCGCCGACCGGGGCCACGAACGTGCTTCCCCGCGGGAGCGCCGTGGCCGGAGCCACGGTGCCCCAGCGCCAACCGCGCCGGGGAGCTCCCCGGGAACGGCCCCCGGCGCGCCCCGCACCGGCCGCCGCCCCTCGACGCCGTCGTTCCGGACGGGGCTCGAGGGCGCTCCTGCTGCTGGTCGTCGTGCTGCTGATCGCCGCCGCGGCGGTGGCGGCGATCGTGGCCACCGCCCCGGGCTCGACCAAGGTGGTGCTCCGCAACGTCGTCTACTCCGACATTCACAAGAGCACCCAGGAACTCAAGCGTCTGGTCGAACAGAACACCCGCTGACGGGGCCCATCCCGGCGGTCCGTGACGGCTGCTCCCGACCACGGGCGGGAGGTGCGCCATCCTGAGGGGGGACGGATGTGATGGCTCTGGCGATGCTCGCAGCGATCCTCAACGTCGAGCACCTCGTCAAGGTGTCCGGCTACCCGCTGCTGTTCCTGCTCGTGATGGCGGAGTCCTCGGGGATGCCGATCCCCGGCGAGACGGCCCTGATCGCGGCCTCGGTGCTCGCCAGCCAGGGAACCCTCCAGATCGAGCTGGTGATCGCGATCGCCGCCGTGGCCGCGATCGTGGGTGACAACATCGGCTACCTGATCGGGCGCAAGGGTGGGCGCTGGCTGCTGGAACGGCCGGGCCGGTTCCAACAGCAGCGTCTTC
Organism: Solirubrobacteraceae bacterium; assembly: GCA_035506775.1. GTDB lineage: Bacteria > Actinomycetota > Thermoleophilia > Solirubrobacterales > Solirubrobacteraceae > Palsa-744. The sequence continues at coordinate 9,675 of DATJOU010000284.1, forward strand.
AGGTGCTGGCCAGTGGCGAACCCTTCTTCGAACGTCACGGCCCGAAGGCTGTGTTCTTCGGGCGCTTCGTGCTCGGCCTGCGGGTGTGGGCGTCGTGGCTAGCCGGCGCCACCCACATGCCGTGGCGCTCGTTCGTGCTCTGGAACGCCCTCGGGGGAATCACCTGGGCGATCATCATCGGGACCCTCGCCTACGTCCTCGGCAGCTCGGCCGGGAATGCGCTCGAAGCGTTCGGGGTGTGGGGTCTGATCGCGCTGGTGATCGCGATCGTTGGCTTCTTCGGGTGGCACCGGCGAGCCCGCCGGCAGCGGACGGCGCCACCGCGGGCACCGGGGTCACAGAGCTCCGACCAGCCCGAGCGGGCGGGCGGACCGCAGTAGGCGCCTCAGGCGTCCTGGGAACCGTTGCAGGGAGCGATCCGCTCCCACATGTCGGCCAGCAGGTCCAGCTCGGCCTCGTTGAAATGCGAGAAGAACTGCTGGCGGACGACGGCCAGGTGGGTCACGCGGGCCGCCTCGAGTCGCTCCCGGCCGGCGTCGGTGAGGCAGGCGTAGGCGCCGCGGGCGTCGTGGTCGCAGGAGCAACGGGACAGCAGCCCGTCGCGCTCGAGCCGGTCCACCATCCGCGTCAGGCCGCTACGGGACAGCTGGGCCTGCTCGGCCAGGTCACACATCCGCATCCTCCCCGAGGGCGCCTCGCGGAGGTGGTTGAGGACCTCGTAGGAGGTCATCGGGAGGTGGTGGGCGCGCTCCAGCTCGGAGTCCACCCGCCTGGCCAGACAGGCGTGCGCGCGGAGCAGTCCACGCCAGGCTCGCAGCTCCCCGAATGTGAGGAAGTCTTGGCCCTCGGATGAAAGGTTGACGTCGGTCGCGGTTGACAACGGATGGCCTCTCCGGGCTCCCTCTCCTCTTCCGAACATAGCAGCGTCGGCAGCCGTTTCGTGGGCGATCGCGCCCATCAGCGGGTCGCCCGCCAGGCCCAGATCATCATCAGCGGCTGGAAAGGGAGCCGCGCATACAAGGCCCAGCGAGGGATTCCCTTGAAGCGCTCGGGCTGCAGAGCCATGTACAGGTTGGCGGGGAAGATGGCCACCAGCAGCGCCACCAGGTACACGCCGGAGAGCCTGCGGGTGGGACGCGCCATCACGGCCACCCCACCGATGATCTCGGCCACCCCGCTGATCGCCACGATCTCGGACTTCCGCGTGTCCAGCGGGGGCGGGACGATCGGTTCGTAGAAGCCCGCGCGGCGGAAGTGGTTGATCCCAGCCGCGATCCAGAAGGCGCTCAGGAGCCGTCTCGACATCAGCCCTCCTCCAGCAGCGAGCGACCCGTCATGGCAGGGGGCTGGGGGACGCCGATCAGCTCGAGCACCGTCGGGGCCACGTCCGCAAGTATCCCCGCTTCGCGCCGCAGGCGGCGTGCGTGGCTGGTCACGATCAGCGGGACAGGGTTCATCGAGTGGGCTGTGTTGGGGGAGCCGTCGGGCTCGAGCATGTGGTCGGCGTTGCCGTGGTCGGCGGTCACCACGCACACGCCGTCGCGCTCGTGGACGGCGGCGACCACCTTCCCCAGGCAGCGGTCGACCGTTTCGACGGCTTCCACCGCCGCCTCGATCACGCCGGTGTGCCCGACCATGTCGGCGTTGGCGAAGTTGATGATCCCGAAGCGGGGCGCGTCGGCCAGCCACGCGGACACGAACGCGGTGGCGGCCTCGGAGGCGCTCATCTCGGGCTTGTAGTCGTAGGTCGGGACGTCTCGGGGCGAGGGCACGAGCTCGCGCCGCTCGCCCGGCTCGGGCGTCTCCTCACCACCGTTGAAGAAGTACGTCACGTGGGGGTACTTCTCCGTCTCGGCGACGTGCAGCTGCGTGGCCCCGGCTTCGGCGAGGACGGCCGCGAGCGTGCTCGCCGGGCGCTCCGGCTCGACCAGCACCGGGTAGTCCCAGTCCTCCTCGTAGCTGGTCAGGGTCGTGTAGCGGGCGATCGGGGGGCTGCCGCGACGACCTTCCCAGCCGGGCAGGTCACCGTCACCCTGCCCGAACCCCGGTTCGGCCAGCGCGCGGCTGATCTGGCGCATCCTGTCGGGGCGGAAGTTGAATGCCAGGACCGAGTCCTGCGGGCGGATCCGGGCCTCCCCGTCGACCAGTGTGGGCTCGATGAACTCGTCGGTCTCACCGCGGTCATAGGCGTCGCGGACCGCTTCGGCCCCGCTGTCGGCGCGATACGGCGCCTCGCCCTCGACCAGCAGGTCATAGGCACGCTGGGTGCGGTCCCAGCGGCGGTCGCGGTCCATCGCCCAGTAACGGCCGACCACCGAGCCCACCCGCGCCCCCGGCATCGCGTCGAGCTCCCGCAGGAAGCCGATCCCGGTGTGGGGGAGCGTGTCGCGGCCGTCGGTGAAGGCGTGGATCACGACGTCCGGAACGGCGAGCTCTCGGGCCACGGACACCAGTCCCCGCAGGTGCTCGAGCGAGGAGTGCACGCCGCCGTCGGACACGAGCCCGATCAGGTGCACCCGCTCGGCCCCTCCGAGGGCCTCCCGCAGCAGCGGATTGGCGGCCAGCGTCCCGTCGGCGAGGGCGTCGTCGATGCGAACCAGGTCCTGGCGCACGACCGCCCCCGCCCCGAGGTTGAGGTGGCCCACCTCGCTGTTCCCCATCTGCCCTTCGGGCAGGCCCACGGCCCGTCCCCAGGCCCGCAGGGTGGTGTGCGGGTACGCGTCCCACAGCTCGTCGAAGACCGGGGTGGAGGCGAGCGAGATCGCGTTCCCCCGACCGGGCTCGGCCAGGCCCCAGCCGTCGAGCACCACCAGGCAGGCCCGGGGGGCGGGCAGCACGGCCGGCCCCGGGGGGAACGTCACGAGGGGGCCGCGTCGCCGTCTGCGGCGGCCGCCGCCTGGGCGATCGCCGCGAACGAGTGGGCCTCGAGCGAGGCACCCCCCACCAGCGCGCCGTCCACGTCCTCGAGCGACAGCAGCTCGCGGGCGTTGTCCGGCTTCACGGACCCTCCGTAGAGGATCCGCGTGCGCGCCGCGGCGGGGTCGCGGTCGACGACCAGGGCACGGATGAAGGCGCTCGCCTCCTGGGCCTGCTCCGGGGTCGCGACGCGGCCGGTGCCGATCGCCCAGATCGGCTCGTAGGCGATCACGACGTCGGCCAGCCGCTCGGACGGAACGCCGGCCAGGTCCTCCCGGATCTGGTGTCGGAGCTTGCGCTCGGTGGCTTCCTCGTCGCGCTCCTGCTCGGTCTCCCCCACGCACAGGATCGGCACGAGCCCGGCGTCGAGGGCGGCGGGCACCTTCAGCGCCAGCGCACGGTCGTTCTCGCCGAACAGGGTTCGCCGCTCGGAGTGGCCCAGGACCACCCCGTGGACCCCCAGCTCGACCAGCATCGGCGGGGAGATCTCGCCCGTGAAGGGCCCCTCGGCGTCGTGGTGCATGTTCTGCGCGAACACCTCCACCCGCGAGCCGCGGGCGCTGTCGGTCATGGCCCGCAGATCGGTGAAGGGCACGCAGATTCCGAGGTCCACCCCGTCGAGCGAGGACACCAGCGGCAGCAGGGCCTGGATGAAGTCCTCGGCCTGCCGCTCGGTCTTGTACATCTTCCAGTTGCCCGCGATCAGCGGGGTCCTGGGAGTCATGGGACGATCCCCGCCCCCTGCAGCACCTCCAGCCCGGGCAGCGTGCTGCCTCCGATCAGCTTCAACGTCGCCCCGCCCCCGGTGGAGAGGTGGTCGACGGCCCCCTCCAGCCCGAGCATCTTCAGTGCCGCCACCGAGTCCCCCCCGCCGACGACGGTGACCGCGGGGCTGGTGGCGACGGCTTCGGCGACCCCCTTCGTCCCGGCCGCGAACGGCTCCACCTCGAAGGCTCCCATCGGCCCGTTCCAGAACACGGTCCCAGCCCTCGCCAGGCGCCGCGCGTACCCCGCCACCGTGCGGGGGCCGATGTCGAGGCCCATCCAGCCGGCCGGCACGTCGACCGAGTCGAGCACCCGGTGCTCGGCACCAGGGGCGAGCTCGCGGGCGATCACGAGGTCAACCGGCAGCTCCAGGTCGGCCGTGCCCTCGCGGCCGGCGCGGTCGAGGGTCTGACGGGCGTGCTCGACGTCCGCCGGGCCGCACAGCGAGTTCCCGACCTCGTGACCGGAGGCCGACAGGAAGGGGAAGCACATCGCCCCCCCGATCAGGATCGCGTCGGCGAGCTCGAGGAAGCGGTCGATGACGGCGATCTTGTCGGCCACCTTGGCCCCTCCGAGCACGGCCACCAGCGGCCGGGAGGGATGCTCGAGCACCTCCGAGATGCTGCTGACCTCGCGTTCGAGCAGGCGTCCGGCGGCCGCGGGGAGCAGGTGTGCGACCCCCTCGGTGCTGGCATGCGCTCGGTGCGCGGCGCCGAAGGCGTCGTCCACGTAGAGGTCCGCCAGGGCCGCCAGCTCGCGTGCCAGCTGGGGGTCGTTGTGCTCCTCCCCCGGCTCGAAGCGGACGTTCTCGAGCAGCAGCAGGTCGCCGTCCCCGAGCCGCTCGGCGAGCTCCCTGACCTGCTCGCCGACGACGGCGGGGGCGAGCGTCACGGGGACACCCGTGAGCTCCTGCAGGCGGGC
>DATJOU010000285.1:0-12928 GCA_035506775.1 Solirubrobacteraceae bacterium
CACGGGCGAGAGCGGCCGGGGCGAGTTCGGCTGGAGCGTGGCGCTGTCATCGAGCGGGAACACGGCGATCATCGGCGGCCCCACCGACGACAGCCGTGTCGGTGCCGCATGGGTGTTCACGAGATCCGGCAGCAACTGGACCCAGCAGGGCGAAAAGCTGACGGGCGGGGAAGAGATCGAAGCCGGGGAATTCGGCTCGAGTGTGAAGCTGTCCGACCCCGGGACCACGGCCCTGATCGGCGGTAGCGGCGACAACACGTTCGTCGGCGCAGCGTGGGTGTTCACCGAATCCGGCGGCAAATGGCTCCAGCAGGGCAAAAAGCTCACCGGCGGTGGCGAGTCCGGGCGCGGCGAATTCGGCGCCAGCGCGTCGCTGTCCGCCAACGGCGAAGCGGCGCTGATCGGAGGACCTCGCGACGAAAGCGCGGCCGGGGCCGTGTGGGCGTTCAAGTTCTCGGCCGGCAAATGGGTCCAGCAGGGCGGAAAGCTCACCGGCGGGGAAGAGACCGGGGCCGGCGAGTTCGGCTGGAGCGTGGGCCTCGACTCAGCCGGCGAAACGGCCGTCATCGGCGGCCCGAGCGACAACGGCTCGGCCGGTGCCGCGTGGGTGTTCGAGTACTCGGGCACCGAATGGCTTCAGCAGGGCAAAAAGCTCACGGGTACCGGCGAGAGCGGCAAAGCCGAGCTCGGCTGGAGTTCCGCGATCTCAGGCGACGGGACGACCGCGCTCGTCGGCGGCCCCGAAGACAACGCCAAAACGGGCGCCGCCTGGGTGTTCGTGGAATCGGGCGGGGAATGGAGCCAGCAGGGCGAAAAGCTCACCGGCAGCGGCGAGAGCGGCGCGGCGGAGGTCGGGTACAGCGTCGCGCTCGCCTCCGGAGCGGAAACGGCGATCGTCGGAGGCTTCGACGACGCTGCCGGAGTGGGGGCGGCCTGGGTCTTCACCCGCTCGGCGGGCAAATGGTCCCAGCAGGGAGAAAAGCTGGTCGCCAACGGCGAGGTCGGCGACGGGGACTTCGGCAACAGCGTGGCGGTGTCCTCGGAAGGGAACACGGCACTCGTCGGCGCACCCCTGGACAACGCCGGGATCGGGGCCGCCTGGGTGTTCATCCGGACGGGAGCAGAATGGTCCCAACAGGGCGGAAAGCTCACCGGCGGGTCCGAGTCCGGGGAAGGCGAATTCGGGCACGGCGTGGCGCTGTCCTCGGACGGCAACACGGCGCTGGTCGGCGGTCCGCAGGACAGCGGCGGCAACGGCGCCGCCTGGGTGTTCACCCGCTCCGCCGGCAAATGGACCCAGGACGAAAAGATCACCGGCAGCGGGGAGACGGGCAACGGGAGGTTCGGCTGGAGCGTGGCCCTGTCCGCCAACGGCGACACCGCGCTGGTCGGCGGTGAGGCCGACAAAGGCTTCCGCGGCGCCGCCTGGGTGTTCACGCAGTCCGGCGGCCACTGGTCCCAGCAGGGAGGGAAGCTGACCGGGACCGGGGAGAGCGGCAACGGGGAGTTCGGCTACGGCGTGACCCTGTCCTCGGCCGGTACGACCGCCGTCATCGGCGCCCCCGAAGACGGGGCGCGGCAGGGTGCCGCCTTTGTGTTCAAGGAATCCGGGGGCAGCTGGGCCCAAGAGGGCGAAAAGCTCACACCCGGGAGCGGCGAACCCGAATTCGGGTGGAGCGTGGCGGTGTCGGCGGAAGGGACCACCGCGCTGATCGGTGGGCCTCGTGAAGCAGGGAACGTCGGCGCGGCCTGGGTGTTCGTGGAATCGGCCGGCAAATGGACCCAGCAGGGCGAAAAGCTGACCGGCACCGGCGAGATCGGGAACGGCGAATTCGGCTACAGCGTGGCGCTCGGTTCCGAAGGCAACACCGCGCTGGTGGGCGGTCCCGAAGACAACTCCGGGACCGGCGCGATGTGGGTGTTCTCCCGCTCGGCGGGCAAATGGGCTCAGCAGGGAGGGAAGGTCACCGGCACCGGTGAGGTCCACAAAGGCGACTTCGGCTGGAGCATCGCGCTGTCGCCGAACGGCCTCAGCGCGGTGGTCGGCGGAAAGGAAGACAACCACGGTGTCGGTGGGGCGTGGGTGTTCGAAAGCGCCACCCTCCAATGGCATGGCCAGGGCGAAGTGTTCGCCGAAGGGACCCCCCAGCTGGTCACGACCAAGGGGAAGCTGACCCTGCACCTGGCCAACCACACGAGCCTGACCTGCAAACTGAAAGACAAGGAGACGCTCGAAAACCCGCATGGGGGCGCGCCCGGAGTCGATCAGACGACGGAGTTCACGCTCTCGGGATGCAAAGCCACGGAACCCGTGTGCGTGAGGGGCGAAAAGCTGAGCGTGGTCCCCGGCGGGCTCCCGTGGTCCAGCGAACTGGTGATCGGGCCGCCGATCCGCGACCACCTCGCGGGAGTCGAACTGACGGTCGAATGCACGCGCAAAGGCGTGAAAAAAACGTTCGACGTGCTCACCGGGTCGCTGACCCCGGAAGTGGGGAACAGCGTGTTCGTGTTCGCCGGCGGCTCCGGAGAACTCGCCGAATCGCTCGGCGGGAAAGCGACGATCACCGGCGAAGACACACTGAAGGGACCGAGGAAACACAAGATCATCACCGGCTAGGTAGCGCTCCGGGCCCGGGGCCAGCCCTTCCTAAGCTGGCGCCCATGACCAATCTCGGACCCTTCACCGTCAGGCGCGTCGGCTTCGGCGCGATGCAGCTCCCCGGCCCCGGCGTGTTCGGGCCGGCAAGGGATCCCGACGCCGCGCGGGCGGTCCTGCGCCGTGCCGTCGAGCTCGGCGTGGACCACATCGACACCGCCCAGTACTACGGTCCCGACGTCGCCAACGACCTCATCCGGGAAGCCCTGTTCCCGTATCCGGAGGGCCTGCGCCTGGTGACGAAGGTGGGTGGGCGCCGCGACGAGAAGGGCGCCTGGCTCCCCGCCCAGCGCCCAGACGAGCTGCGCTCCGGGGTCGAGGACAACCTGCGCTCGCTGGGGGTCGAAAGGATGGCGCTCGTGAACCTGCGCCTGATCGGCGAGGGAGGTCCCGCCGCGGTCCCGCTGGCCGAGCAGCTGGGGGCGCTCGAAGAGCTCCGCGGGGAGGGCAAGCTCGAGCTCATCGGGCTCAGCAACGTCGAGGCCGACACCGTCCGGCAGGCGCTCGAGCTGGCCGACGTCGCCTGCGTGCAGAACGGCTACAGCGTGCTGGACCGCTCCCACGAGGACGTGCTCGAGCTGTGCGCCCAGCACGACCTCGCGTTCGTTCCGTTCTTCCCGCTCGGCTCGGCGTTCACGGGCGGTCCCTCCACCCTGGCCGCGGACCCGGCTGTGACGGCCGTCGCCGCACGCCACTCGCTGACGCCCTCACAGGTGGCGCTGGCGTGGCTGCTCCAGCGCGACGAGCACATCCTGCTGATCCCCGGCACCTCCTCGGTGGCCCACCTCGAAGAGAACCTCGCCGCCGGCGGGATGGAGCTGGACGGGGAGGATCTCGAGAGGCTCGAGCAGGTCCGCCAGGTCGGCGACCCGCACCAGGCCCCGCGCCACTGACGGTCCGCGACGGCCCGTGCCGCGGGCTACGATCGCTGTGGTGGAGCTTGCCGAGGGCTATCAGCTGAAGGACATCTCCCCGCGGGCCTACGAGCATCCGGCGGACCGGGCCGCCACGGCGGCCCTGAAGGCGATCCCCTACGTGGACAGCACGGTCCGGAGGATCATCGAGTTCGGCTACGAGCGGGCCCTGCGACGGGGGATCCTCGGCTCGGCGGTGCGCCTCGGGGACGGCCAGCTGGCCGACGTCCACCGGGCCCACGAACGGGCCTTCATCACGCTCGACATGGAGCCCGTGCCGGAGCTCTACATGACCCAGCACCCGCTCGCGAACGCAGCCACGATCGGCTCGGCGCGGCCGATCGTGGTCGTCAACTCGGAGCTGGTGCGGCTGCTGGACATCGAGCAGCTGCGGGGGGTGTTCGCCCACGAGGCCGGCCACGTGCTCTCCGACCACGTGCTGTATGGGACCGCCCTGGTGATCCTCACCCGGCTCTCGATCCTGCCCGGGATCCCGGTGCCCCTGTTCCCGCTGCGGACCGCCCTGATGGAGTGGTCCCGGGCGGCCGAGCTCAGCTGCGACCGCGCGGCGGCGCTCGTGATCCGCGACCCGCTGGCGATCTGCCGCACGTTGATGGTGCTGTCGGCGGGCGGGGAGGCGGCGAACCTCGACCTCGACGTGTTCATCGAGCAGGGCCGCGAGTACCGCGAGAAGAGCTCGGGGTTCGACCGCCTGTCGCGCCTGCTGAGCGACCTCAACCTGACCCACCCGATGTCCGTTCAGCGCGTCCACGAGCTGATCTCGTGGGTCGAATCCGGGGCCTATGACCGGATCGTGGGGGGCGAGTACCCGCGACGCGACGAGCCCGCCGACGTCCGGGCCGAGGCGGGGGACGCCGTCACCCACTACTCCGAGCGGCTGCGCGACACCTTCCGCGAGCTCGCCGACTCGGTCGAGGACGCCGCCAAGCAGCTCAACGACTGGCTGCGCAGGCATCGCGACGACGACGAGTAGCGGGCCACCGGTGGGCGACCTGGAGCGCTTCGTCAAGGCCCAGGACGAGGGCGGGACCTACGAGCGGGCGCTGGCCGAGCTGCGGGACGGCCGCAAGCGGACCCATTGGATGTGGTTCGTGTTCCCCCAGCTCGCCGGCCTCGGGCGCAGCCCGACGGCGCGCCACTACGCGATCGAGTCGCTGGGGGAAGCCCGCGCGTACCTCGATCACCCGCTGCTCGGATCCCGCCTGCGCGAGTGCACCTCCGTGCTCTGCCGCCTGCGCGGGCGCAGCGCCGCGGAGATCCTCGGGGGGATCGACGCCCAGAAGCTGCGCTCCTCGATGACGCTGTTCATGAGGGCCCGCCCCCAGGAGGCCGTGTTCGGGCAGCTGATCGACCGCTACTACGCCGGCACCCCCGATTCCGCCACCGACGAGCTGCTCGGTCTGTGATGTGTGCCTCTGCACAGGTTTCTGCACCTGTTGGTTTTTCGGCCTTCCCTTTCTTCAATCTCGAGGATGTCCCGCGTCGAGCGAACCTCCCGCACCCAGCTGTGGCTTGAAGGCCTCGGGGATTGGAGCTGGCCGGGCCGCGGCGCCGCGGCCGAGGTGCTCCCGCCCGCCTGGGTCCCGGCGCGTCCGCCCCGGCTGGAGCCGGCGGCCGCACTGGCCGGAGCAGGGTCGTGGGCGGAATCCGCCCCCCAGCGCCGGCGCGGGCGCCTGTGGCTGATCCTCGGCCTGGTTGCGCTCGCGGCCCTCGTGCCGGTGCTGGCGATCCCCCATCTCGGCGAACGCCTCGGCCTGGTCGGGCCTGCGGCGGAAGTCGTCTCCCCGACCGCCGTGGAGCTGCCGCCGACGATGCTCGCCCCGCTGCCCGCCCTGATCCCGGTACATGCCGATCCCGGGGGCAGCGTGATCGAGCACGCGCGCTTCCACTCGGCCTCGCTGGGCAGCGAAGGGTCGTTCTTCGCCTACCTGCCCGCCGGCTACCAGGTCAGCGCCCGCCGTTACCCGGTGCTGTACCTGCTCCACGGTCGTGACGGGCACGCCGAAGCGTTCCTCGAAATGGGGATCCAGGCGAGCCTCGACGGGCTGATCTCGAAGCGGGTGGTCGAACCGATGATCGTCGTGATGCTCCAGGACGCTCCGGGGCTGAACAACTGGCGGGATCTCGGGACCCGCCACAGCGAGACCTACGTGGTCGAAGTCCAGGAACTGGTGGACCGGATGCTGCGCACGATCCCGGCCCGCTACGGCCGCGCGATCGCGGGCAGCTCGATGGGGGGCTTCGGGGCGATGAACGTCGCGCTGTCGAACCCGTTGCGGTTCGCGGTCGTGGAGAGCTGGCTGGGGTTCTTCGACAACCTCCACGAACCGCTCCGCGACGACCGCGCGGTGATCTCCCGGCTGGGGTTGCACGCGTTCCTCTACGGGGCCTCCGAAGACCCCGTCGCCGTCCCCAGCGAGGACCCCGAATTTGCGGCCGAACTACGCGAAGCCGGGGCCCGCGCCCGGGGCGTGATCTACCCCGGAGGCCACTCTCTGGAAAAAATCAGGGAACACCTCGACTACGGGCTCCGGTACGCCGGCCGCGCGCTGGTCGCGGCCCGCCACCAGGCCGACCGCGACGCCGAGCGGGGCTCGGCGGCGAGCCGTCCTCACCGCTCCGGGACCGGTTCGCGGACCGCGTAGTGCAGTAGCTGGCCCTGCCGCCACACCGCCACGGCGCGGTCGGTGTCCGGATCGACCCCCACCACCGGTTCGCTGTTGAGGCCCGTCGCGGCGAGCTGCTCCGGCGCTTCGAAGACGACCCGGCTGCCCACCCCGCGGAACGCCCGGGCCGCATAGATCGCCTGTTCGGGAACACCGCCGGGGCCCTTCCCCGAGCGCCCGGGCTCGGTCCACAGCAGCATCGCTTCGGCTCTCGGGCCCGGCTGCAGGTCGGCGAGCAGCGCGTCGCCGGTGCGTGAGGAGGTGGTGGTGGGCGGTCCCACCCGTTCCTGGTCCACGGCGGCCGAGCGGATCACCCAGCGCCCCCGGGCGATGCTCGACCAGGCGACCATCACGCTCTCGGTGCTGAGCCGGATCAGGCTGGGAGAGGCGAGCGGGGGAGGGGTGGCGGAGGGGTTGCGGAAGCTCTCGAGCAGTTTCGGGGAGCCAAACGCGACATCCTTCCCGGAGCGGTCGAGATACACGTCGGTGACGGCTCCCTGCTGCTGGCTCCAGACGACGATCGCGCGGCGGTCGTCGCTGAGGAGGGCGGAGATGCGCAGATTCGCACCAGCCGCACCCAGCCGCTGGGGTTGCCCCTCGGCGCCGCTCGCGGGAAGGTACTGGGCGAAGATCGAGCCGGCCCGTTCCCACACCAGCATCGCGTCGCTGCGGTAATCGAGCGCGGGCGTGAGCAGCCGCACGCCGGGTCCCACCGCGACCACCGAGCGGCGCCCGAAGCTCGTGGCATAGAAGCGCTCGACCTGCAGCTGCAGCTGTCCTCCGGGCGTGGCTCCGGCGACCGCCAGGTCGCCGAGGTAGCCGTTGGTGGCGGCGAACGGAGCCGCGAACACGGGCTCGGGCTGGATCGCCGAGAACGTACCCCCGGCGTGCCCCTGCAGCGCGACGGCACTCGTGGCGGCAGCGCCCGTCGGCCGGCCGATGACCGCCACCTGGCCGGTGGGCGCCGAGCCGACCGCCAGCGGTCCCTGCAGGCCCACCGCCGCTTCGTGTCCGACCGCCGCGGATGCCGGGGTGCCGCTCACCTGGAAGTTCCCGATCGGGGCCACCCGGGCTCCGGCGCCCCCCGGGCAGTCGCCGGCGGCCCGCCACACCACCGCACCCGGTCCGGTCGCGTGCTGGGGTTCGTTGCTCGGGAACACGACGTGCGGTTCGCGCCCCGGGCACGGGCTCACGAGCCCCGACTCGGTCCACCCGTAGGAGCCCGAGGCGGCCGCACCGGCGGTCTGGGAGTGAGAGGAGGAGCAGGCGCCGAGGCTCGTGGCGGCGGCCAGGAGCGCGGCGGCCCGGAGGCTATGGCGGCGGGAATTCCTCAGCCGTCTGGCGGCGTAAGAGATAGGCGCCGAAGAAGGCCAGCAGCGAGAAGACGATGATGCCCGCCGGTTTGCCGGTCGAGGGGATCGGATCCCAGATGAATATCAACAGCAGGATCGCGGCCACGATTCCGTAGGTCCACTCCGGGCGCTCGCGGATGAACGGGGCGATGAACTTGCGGGCGCGGGTCGCGTACTGCGACGGGCCCGCGAACCAGGCGGCCGCTATCAGGGGCACGCCCACGACCACGAAGGCGCCGGCGATTTCGGACAGGATCGAGGTGGCGATCGACAGCGCCGCGTGACCGGCGGGCCTGACCGCTTCGGTCTTGATCAGCGAGTCGGCGACCTGGTTGACCACGACCGTGCGCAGCAGGAACACGACCACGCCCGCGATCACGAAGCCGAAGCCGACGTTCATCAGCGTCCGCCGACGGTAGCCCTTGGCCAGGAAGATGGCGATCGCGTACAGCACCGGGACGAGGATCGTGAACAGCAGGGCGAGGCCTTTGAGGCCTTTGCCGATGTCCTGTACGGCCTTGATCTGCTTCGACTTCAGCACCGTCAGATGGGCCACGCTGGCCGGCAGTTTCGAGGCCACTTCCGGCAGCCCGAGCCGGTTGGTGATGTTGGTCAGCACCGAGGCGAGGTCCAGGGTCACGACCCCGTTGTTGATCGCCACCGCCCCCTTTCCCCCTTCGACGATGTTGACCAGCGTCTGGGCGGCGGCGCGGTTGGCTGTCTTCCACGCTTCCTGCACGCGGGCCGTCGCGAGCGCGCGTTTGGCGACTTCGGTTGCGCCGGTGCGCACCAACCCGGAGGCGGGACCGGCGAGCGCCTGGACTTCCTTGGGCAGCCGTTTCTTGATTTCGGCTTCCACGTCGACGTTGGCGTAGAGCTGTTCGACGAGGTAGTTGGCGGTGGCGTCGCGCACCTGTTCGTTCTGGAGCAGTTTGGTGCTGGTGTTGGCCCAGTTGTCGGCGCTGAACACCTGACGGTTGGCCCACACCGCGAAGATCCCGATGATCGCGAGCAGGGTCGTGCCCCAGACCAGCACTCGCACGGTGATCCGACGCCCACGCGTCACCGGGGGCTGGGGACCCGTCGCCGGCGCTGGCTTGCCGGGTGCGGGCGGAGAGGATTCTGATGCAGGGGGCTCAGGCGGAGCGGCGCCGGCCCCCCGGCGATCTCCCCCGGTGGGGGAGGGAGCGTCGTCCATGCACCACATCATGCCGATCCGATCGGGCGTCTGCGTTGAGGCCGAAGGTTCGTCGCGGGGCGTGGGCCGTGGCGGCCATCCGGTCGCTTCGGCCGCCTCCGTAGAGGCTACTTGACAGGTGACTATTTGGTCACATATAATCTCGGCAGGATGATGGACGACGTCTTCAGGGCGCTCGCCGACCCCACCCGCAGGGAGCTGCTGGACGAGCTCTTCAGACGCGACGGGCAGAGTCTCGGCGAGCTCGAGGAGCGCCTGCCGATGACCCGCTTCGGGGTCATGAAGCACCTCTCGGTGCTTGAGCGGGCGGGGCTGGTCACGACCCGCAGGCTGGGTCGCCGCAAGCTCCACTACCTGAACCCCGTCCCGATCCGGCTGGTCCACGACCGGTGGGTCAGCAAGTACGCCGAGCCGTGGGCGGCGACCCTCAGCTCGCTCAAGCACGAATTGGAGGACGACACGATGATGGACGCAATCGACAGCGGACGCCGTCCGTGGACCGCCGGGCCCGCCGACAAGGTCTTCGAGATCTACATCCGCACCACCCCCGAGCGGCTGTGGGAGGCGATCACCGACCCCCAGCTCCACGCCCGCTACAACTTCGGCATCGAGGTCCACTCCGACTGGGGGACCGGGTCCGGATACGAGCTGTCGAACGCGCGGGCGGGGACGATCGCCAAGGGGGAGAACCTCGAGGTCGACCCGCCGCGACGGCTGGTCCAGAGCTTCACCGCCCTGTGGAGCGATGAGGTCCGCAGCGAGGGCGCCTCGCGGGTCACGTGGGAGATCGAGCCGGTCGGCGACTCGTGCCGGCTGACGGTCACCCACGACCAGCTCCGCGACGGTGCCCACGGCGAGCTCTACGGCGGCTGGCCGATGATCCTGTCCGGTCTGAAGACGCTGCTGGAGACGGGCGAGGACCTCACCACGCCCGGCTCGCTGCGCTATGCCTCCGAGCCGGCGTAGGGCCGCCGGCGTCGAGCCCCCGGCGGGCGGCGAGCGCTAGATTCCCCCGCAATTCTTCGATCCAAAGGCAGGTGGGGCGGCGATGGCGGATGCGTTGATCTTCGAGTTCGAGGGCGTGGGGCGCGAGCAGTACGAAGCGGTGAACCGGAACCTCGGCCTCGACCCGGTGAACGGCTCGGGTGACTGGCCGAAGGGAATGAAATCCCACGTCGGGGCGGCCAAGCCGGGGGGCTGGATCGTGTTCGAGGTGTGGGACTCCACGGACGATCAGGAGGCGTGGATGCAGGGGCGGCTCGGCCGGGCGCTCGAGGAGGAGGGCGTCACAGCCCCCTCGCGGGTCGAATGGCTCGAGGTGACCGGCTACACCACCCCCGGCTCCTGAGGTGGAGGCCCCCTCGAAAGCCGTCCTGATCACCGGCTGCTCGACAGGCATTGGCCGCGCCACGGCCGAACGGCTGGCCCGTGCCGGCCACGTCGTCTACGCCACCGCCCGCAACGAGACGACGCTGGAGCCGCTCGCCCGGCTCGGGGCACGCACGATGGCGCTCGACGTCTGCAGCGAGGACTCGATGCGGGCCGGCGTGGAGCGGGTGGTGGCCGAGCAGGGAGCCGTCGGGGTGCTGGTCAACAACGCCGGCTATTCCCAGGACGGGGCCGTCGAGTCGGTCTCGATGGAGGCGGTCCAGCGGCAGTTCCAGACGAACGTGTTCGGTCTCATCCGGATGTGTCAGCTCGTGCTCCCGGGAATGCGGGCGCAACGCTATGGGCGGATCGTGAACATCAGCTCCATGGGCGCCAACTTCACCTTCCCCGGAGCCGGCCTCTACCACGCCACCAAGTACGCCGTCGAGGCGATCAGCGACGCGCTGCGGTTCGAGGTGAAGGACTTCGGGGTGGGGGTGACGGTGATCCAGCCCGGGCTGATCCGAACCAACTTCGGCGAGGCCGCCGCCAACTCGCTGGAGGGGGAGGGCGAGAACGGTGACGGGGATGGGGACGGGGTGTACGGCAGGTTCAACCGGGATGTCGCCCAGATGACCGTCGAGGCCTACCACAAAGGACCGCTGGCGAAGTTCGGTGGAGAACCCGACGCGGTCGCGAAGGCCGTCGAGAAGGCGATCGATCGGCGGACGGCCCCGATCCGTGTGCGGGTGACCCCCTCGGCCCACATGCTGGTGGCGCAGCGCAGGATGATGGGGGCCGGGATGTGGGACCGGTTCCTGGCGACGCAGTTCACACGGCCGGCCCCAGACTGACACGCCGGGTGGACCCGGCCGAATAAGCTCCCGCGCAGCGCCGTGCGAGCCGCCCCGCCCACCAGCCCGCGCCGGGAGCTGCCTGGGCGTACACGCAGATGTTCCTGAGTACCACGCTGCTGTACCCGCTGGTGCTGACCGTGCTCTGCCTCGGAGCGGGGCTGCTCGTCGACCGCGTGAGCGGCTCCTTCCTGCCGGTCGTGCTGCTGCCCACGGTGGGCCTCGCGGCCCTGATCGGGCTCACGCAGCTCTCCACCTTCATCTACCCGCTTGCGACCGCCACGCCGTACCTGGCGGCGGGCCTGGCTGTGGTGGGGTTGGTGGCCGGACGGGCGCGGGCTGGCGTGGTCGTGGAGCGGATCCGCGAGCAGCCGTGGCTGCTGCTGCTGCCCGTCGGGGCCTACGTGCTGGCGCTGGCACCGGTGCTCGCGTCGGGACGGGCGGGGTTCTCCTCGTATCTGGCCCTGGCCGACTCGGCGATCCACATGGTGGGGGCCGACTACCTGCTCCACCACGGCCAGCACTACGCCCACCTCGACCTGCGCAACTCCTACGGGCAGGTGATCAACGACTACTACAACTCGAGCTACCCGTCCGGGTCGGACACGGTCTTCGGGGCCAGCGCGCTGCTGATCGGGCTGCCCCTGATCTGGGCCTTCCAGCCGTTCAACGCGTTCGTGCTCGCGAGCGCCACCGGAGCCGCCTGGCTGCTGGCCCGCGCCAGCGGCCTCTCTCGTCCGCTCGCCGCGGTCGCCGCGCTGACGGCGCTGACCGGAGCGCTCGTGTACGCCTACGAGCTGTTCGGGTCGATCAAGGAGGTGACCTCGCTGGGGCTGATCCTCGCGCTCGGTGCGCTCGTCGTCCTGCAGCGGCGCTGGATCCGCTCCCCCGGCAGGGGGGTGATCCCGTTCGCGTTGATCGTGGCCGCCGGCGTCAGCGCGCTCGGGGTCGCGTTCGGCGTCTGGGCGCTCCTGTCGGCCCTGGTGCTCGCCCCCGCGCTGGTGTCCGCCGTGCTCGGTGGTGGGGGCGACGGCCGGCGCTGGCGGGCGGTGGCGACCATCCTGCTCGGGGCGGTCGTGCTGCTCGTGGCCGCGCTTCCCACGTGGACCTCGGGGAACGGGTCGGTGCAGGTCGCCCGGGGGATCGCGACGACCACCAACCCGGGCAACCTCACCCACACCCTGCGGCTGATCCAGCTGTTCGGGATCTGGCTCGGGGGCAGCTACAAGCTCGAGCCGCCGGGAGCCGCCTCCGACGTGACCCACGTGCTCGTGCTGGTGGTGCTCACGGGGACGCTGCTGGGGGTGTGGCGACTCGTGCGCCTTCGCAGGCTCGAGCTGCTCGCCTGGTACGCCCTGGTGGTGGCGGCGGGGGTGATCGCGGTCGAATCGGTGTCGGTGTGGGGAGGGGCCAAGACGCTGATGTTGAGCTCGCCCGTGGTGGTGCTGCTGGCGTGGGCCGGGGTGGGGGCGCTGGGGGCCCTGCGTCCGCGGGCCGTCGCGCTCGCGTCGGGAGGGGCGCTCGGACTCGTGCTGACGGCGGGGGTGCTGGTGTCCGACGCGCGCCAGTACCACGTCTCGAACCTGGCTCCGACCGCCCGCTACGAAGAGCTCGCGCGCCTGAACTCGCGCTTCGCCGGCCGGGGACCGGTGCTGTTCACCGACTTCGACGAATACTCGATGTACGAGCTCCGCGACCTCGACATGGGGGGGCCCGACTTCGTGTACCCGCCGGCTGCCGCGGCGGTTGCGGCGGGAGGGCACGGACGGCCCGTTCTCCTGGATCGGCTGGCGCCGTCGGTGTTCTCCGCCTACCCCCTCATCGTCACCCGCCGGGACCCGCTTGCCAGCCGCCCCCCGGCGGCCTACCGGCTCGCCTGGCAGGGGCGCTACTACCAGG
>DATJOU010000286.1:0-6517 GCA_035506775.1 Solirubrobacteraceae bacterium
TCGCCGGCGGGCCCCCCGCGGCGCTACTACCGGCTGACCGCCTCGGGGAGGAAATCACTCGCAGCCTTCGTGGATGAGTGGAGCCGCTTCCGCAGCTCCGTCGATTCGATCTTGGAGATAGGAGCCCCGCAATGACCACCAGCACCCTTCACCCGGTCGCCGCCGCTTACCTTCAGAAGGTGCGACGCGAGGGGCGCGACCTTCCTCGTGATCGGCTGACCGAGCTGCTGATCGACCTCGAAGAGCACCTCTCGGCCGCTATCCCCGCCGACGCCTCCGACGAGGAAGCCCGAGAGGCCCTGGCTCGCTTCGGCGGCCCGCAGGAGATCATCGACGCGGAGCGCCCCCGACCGGTGGGCCCCGTCGAGCGCCGGGGCACGCGTGAGTGGGCGGCGATCCTGCTGCTCCTGCTCGGATTCTTCGCCGCCGGGATCGGGTGGGTGGTCGGCGTCGTCCTGCTCTGGAGCTCGCGGGCCTGGACGACCCGAGACAAGCTGATCGGCACGCTTGTCCTCCCGGCTGGCCTGTTCGCCTCCCTTGTGCTCGTGCTGTTCGCCACGACCAGGCCGCACAAGGAGATGTGCCTGTATCGCGGCGGCAGTTTGGTGCACTGCACACACGTGACCAGCAGCGGCCCCTCGACCCTGATCTCGATCGTCCTGGTGCTGGTGGCCTTGACGCCGATCGCGACCGCCGTATATCTCGCCCATCGCGCACGGTAGCCGGTCGGGTACGGCCTCGCCGCGCCGCTCTGGGTCATGCGCCGCCCGTGAGCAGGCGTATAGCCCGGACGAAGCCACGGACTTCGTCCTCGTTGGCCTGTTCCAGCCATTCACGCTGCTCACCGGTCATCTCGCCGGTGTCGTCTGCGAGCTCCCGCAGCCGTTCCGCGGCGGCACCCTCTCCCCTGGTGTCGGCCACCCGGGCCTCGGCGCGCAACTGATCGACCAGCTGGCCGAAGTCAGCCATCGCACACCGCCGGCGGAGTGGCGGAAGGGGTCGCGGGCCTGGTAGCCGACTGCATCAGGCGGTCCAGCCTAGAGCACCGCCGCGCGACCAAGCTCCCGCTCGCTCGACGAGGCGCGAGAGTCCGGGTCGCGAGTCGCAGCGGGCCCTTAGCATCCGCACGAATGAGCGTGCCGGACACCTACGAGCTGTTCGCGGCGAGCCCCTTCGGAGAGCTCGTCGGCCCCCTCTACGCGGGCCACCGCGGGTCGGTGCCCACGCTCGCAGTGCGTGTCGGCTCAGAACACGGCAACCGCAGCGGCCGGGCCCACGGCGGGCTGATGATGACGATCGCCGACATCGCCGTGAGTCGCGCGGCCCGCGAGCAGCTCCCGCCGGGGGCGAGGGTTGCGACGGCCGACCTCCACATCGCCTTTCTCGAGAGCGTGGGCGAGGGGGATTGGCTGGAGGCGATTCCGTCCATCGAGCGGGTGGGCAGGTCCCTGGTGCACGGGAGCTGCGTCCTCGAAGCCGGAGCCAGGACGGTCGCCCGGGTGCTTGCGACGATCGCCGTCCTCCCGGCCTAGCGAGCTCCGTCGCTGAGATCTCGCTCACCGGGGCCCGCGGGTGATCGCGAACCGGTGATCGGCCACGCTGCAGGTCACCGAGACGGTCTCCCGGTCTACGACCCGCCACCGCGAATGACTCACCCCGTCGCACGCGACGGACCACTCGGCGGCCTCTTGCAGACCGGTGACGGCGAAGGTCGTCGTCGCTCCGTCGGTCGGAGTCGCGGCATAAGTGCTGACGAGAAGGGTGGAGGTGGTGGGGTCATAGGCCGCCTGGTTGATACCGAGGGTGGGGTAGTCGACACCGCGAACCGTCGGCTCAGCGAAGCGCTCGTCGGTGACCGGACCGATGGCCTCGGCCCAGCGGCCGGGACGGTCGATGGCCTCGGCCAGCATCATCGTGGCGTTGGGCTGTCCGCGCGGGTGGGCCTCCTCGAGTCCGAAGCCGTAGTAGAAGCCGCCCTCGGGGGTCCACGTCGGCTCGAGGTCGCGGGCGAGGCCGTCGAGTCGCTCGCTCGCCGCCCGGTCGCCGAACTCCCGGGCCAGGACACGTCCGATCGAAGCGAACCTGGGTTCCTGAGGAACGTGGGCCACCTCCACGCCGTCTGTGGCCCACCCGACGAGGCCGCTGACGGAGTCGAAGAGGTCGTGAGCGACCTGTCCCCTCTGGGGCGTCAGGTACAGCGATAGCCCCAGATTCGCCGCCGGGTTCCCGGGCATCGAGACACCGGCGATCGGGTCCGTGTAGAAAATCGAGTCCACCACGCGTCCGTCGGCGTTCCTGGTGAGGTAGTTCCGCTCCGCAACGTCGAACCACTGGTCGAACACCCAGTGGCTGGTGGTCCCCGATGTCGCGTCAGCGAGCTTCAGCCCGAGGCCGGCTGCACTCAGGCAGTAGGGCCAGATCTTCGTGTTCTCGCAATGGCAGCCCTCCGGTCGGGCACCCCACTGGCTCTCGAGGGTCTCGATCACGGCCTGGTGGGAGTACACCCACCCACCGTCCGCGTCCGGTACGACGGCGAACGGTTCGTGCCGGCGATCCTCGCCACTGATACGAGCCCGCAACCCGAGTATCAGCGACAGGAATCCCTTGTAGAAGAGGTTCCCCTCCGCCCCGATGGGGTCGGGCTGGTGGCCCCACGGCTCCAGTCCGTTGCCGGTCCAGCCGGGCGCGTTGTAGTCGCCGAACAGCTCCGCCGGGACAACGGTGCCCCTCCACTCCTCCGGATAGGCGTCACGTTCCGGATCCGCTCCCTCGAGCGTCATCCAGTCGACGGCGCCCCACCACGTGACGTAGCGCGCGAGGAAGCTGTCGAGCAGCGACACGTAGAGCTCGCGCCACGCCGGTGTCAGGTCGGCGAGCACCGCGATCGCGTAGCTCGAGTCGATCAGGTCGAATCGGGGCCACGAGAGGAACGGGGAGGTCGAGTAGCTGTCCCACCGCTCATCGGGGGTTCCCCCACGCGACCAATCGTCCAGACGGGCCGACTTGTCGTAGAGCACCCTCAACCATCCGAGCACCTGTGGCGGGATCGCGGGCGCTCCTTCGGCGGAGCCCGGCGCGAGCGGCTGCCCACTCTCCACCGTTCCCGTCGCCGGGCGTGCGGCGCGTTGCCACCAGGGTCTTGAAACGGTCGGGCAGCAGGACACGCGGTCAGCCCCTCTTGCCGGCCTCCGGCGTCACAGCGTGATCACGTGGTCCGGCGGGTTCTGCGCGAGCGCCCGGTAGAGATCGGGGAAGCATCCGACCACCACCCCGTCCACGGTGTCCTTCGGCTCGCACGAGCCGGGCTCACCGACGGCGAGCGAGCGCTCGAGCGCGCACCGGTCGCACAGCATCAGCAGGATCTGCCCCTCGGCGGCCACCTTCGCCAGTCGCTCCCCGATCGGATCGCCGCGGCGCAGGACGAATGTGTTGTCGTCGAAGAACATCATCCCCACGACCTCGACTCCGTGGGTGCCCGTCTCGAGCTGCGGGAGGATCATCTTGCCGAGCTTGTAGCTCGCTGTGTGTCCCGACGTGGAGAACACGTAGGCGACCTTCATCCTCTCGGCACTCAGACCTCGCTCACGAGATCCTCGACCTCCGCCGGGTCGCTCGACGCTTCGATGTCGGCGAGGGTCCGGTCGCGAGCTTTCGAGATCCGGTTGTAGCGCTTGGTGAACTGGCTGGAGGCGAACTCGCTGAACTCGTCGACGCGCAGGCCGAACGGTGTGATGCCGTCGGGGTTGTCCTCGTAGGCGGAGCTCACGATCGCCGTCGCCAACGGCTGCAGCTCGGTCATCCGCTCCTCGATCACGTCCCAGACGGTGTGGTCTTCGGCGACGAGCCGGCTCAGGAGATAGACGCCGTAGGCGATGTGGCGCGACTCGTCACGCTTGATGTTCACCAGACCGGCGCATAGGCCGGGCATCAGATCGTTGACGGCCAGTGAGCGGTGGTAGTTGGCATAGCCGGTCTCGGCCAGCACGCCCTCGATGATCATGTTGTAGGTCACCGACGCGCGCGCCATCGCAGCCGGGGACTGGTCCTCGAGCAGCGCGTTCATCGCGCTCGGCAGCTCCACGTCGAACAGCTGCACGGATGCCTCCCGCGCCGGGGGCAGCTCGGCGCCGTCGGTCACCTCCCGGATCCAGCGACTGAAGAAGTCCATGTGCTTGGCCTCCTCGAAGAGGAACGTGGTCAGGAACATCTCCTCCTCGAGCCTGCCCTGGCGAGCGATCGCCAGCACCAGCGGGAGCAGGTCGAGCGTGACCGCTTCCTCGCCCCCCAGGAACGCACCGGTCAGCTGCAGCAGCCCCTCACGCCGCGCCTCGTCCATCGCTTCCCAGTCCTCTCGATCCTTCGAGAAGTCGAAGTCGGACGGATTCCATACACCGAGCCGCTTGGCCTTCTCGAAGAGCCGCATCGGGAAGGAGTCGACCCGGAGCACGGTGGGTTCGGAGTAGTTGTGGGCCGCGAGGGTCATCTGCTTCCTCTCTTCCGTCGGCGGTACTCGCGAATAGGCGCGGAGGATACCCGCGGGCATCGTCCGTCGGTTGTGGGTGGGACCGGTGGCGATACGACCGTCATCGGCGCTCAGCTGACCTGACGTATGGGCTCGGTGCCGTCCCAGTCGGCGGCGAGCTCGCGGACGTGAGCGAAGAACTGGCCCTTGGGCCCGCTGACGTCGGAGATCTCGATCACGGTCCCCGTGGCGAGCGTCTGGGGGCTTTCGAGATACGCGAAGCGGCCCTGCTCACCGCCGATCGACCCCTCGTGTCCGACCACGTAGCCGCGGGCGAGCGCCCGTGAGTGGAGCAGCTCGTATTCGGTTGTCCAATAGGAGATGTGCTGGAAGCCTTCCCGGCCTGAGTCGAGGAACTCCCTGTAGAGGGACGGGGCATCGTTGCGCTGCTGGATGAGCTCGATCTGGAGCGGCCCGGAGTTGGCGATCGCGGCGCTCATGCGCAGCGGCGACTCGACACCGCGGTGGCGGAAGTAGTCGGTCTCGATGTTCTCGAAGTAGAACCACGGTCCCACGCCCTGGGCCACCCAGGCGTCCATGCCTGCGCGGATGTCGCGGACGATGTACCCGAGCTGGGAGGGGCTGCCGAAGATCCGGCTCATTCGTGCTCCTTCTGGCCGGTGTCGGTCGTGGCCTGCGGATCGGGCATCGTCAGGACGATCTTTCCGGCGGCCTCGTTGGAGCGCATTCGTGCGGCCGCCAGGTGCGCGTCCGCAAACGGAAACACCCGGTCGATGATCGCTTCGATCCGGCGGTCCTCCACGGCCGGGATCACCTCTCCGACCAGGGCCGCGCACACCTCTCCCCGCTCCTCCGCGGTACGCACGCTGAACGTGGTTCCGCGAATCCTCATGCGGCGGAACGCGAGCTGGTCGAGGTTGATCGTGCACTCCGCCCCGGCCAGGCGGCCGATGTTGACGATCATGCCGCCGATCCTCGTGGCCGGGAGCAGCTCGGCGAACAGCTGGCCGCCAACGTGATCGAGCGCGATGTCGATGCCGGCGGCGCCGGTGACCTCGGTGACCCGAGCCGCAAGTCCTTCGACGGCCGTGTTGATCACCACGTCCGCCCCGGCTGCCGCTATCCCTTGTGCCTTCTCCGCGGAGGTGGTCGTCCCGATCACGAGCCCGGCACCGAGCGCCTTCGCGAGCTGTATGGCGAGCAGACCCATCGAGGAGCTGGCGCCGGTCACCAGCACGCTGTCGCCGGCAGTGAAGCCGGCCTGGGTGACGAGCGCGTCGTGGGCCGTGGACAGCCCCACGGGCAGGGCGGCGGCCTCACTCCAGCCCAGCCCCGCCGGCACCCGGATCGCGTGGCGGTGGTCGAGCACGGCGAAGGGCGCAAACGCACCGAGGGTCGAGCCCATCACGCGGTCGCCCGCCGACGGGCTCTGGACTCCCTCGCCCACCGCCTCGACCTCTCCCGCCAGCTCGAGACCCGCGGTGTAGACGTTGCCCGTCTTCGTGTTCGGTTTGTAGCTCCCCTCGAGCATGTAGAGGTCGGCCCGGTTGAGCGCAGCGGCCCGCACACGCACGAGCAGCTGACCGGGTGCGGGCGAGGGCACCTCGACCTCGCGAAGCTCCCAATCGGGACCCACCCCTCCCACCAGCGCGCGCATGGTTTCCGTCATCAGCTCCTCCCTTGTCTCGTCGGTGCCGTCAAGTCAGATCTCGACCTCGCGCCGGCCAGCTACCGGGCCCCCGCGAGCGCCATGGCCCAGTCGACGCTGCGCCGCGTGAGTGCCCGGTCGATCGGCCGGCGCGTCACGAGAGCCCGCAGGTACAGCGGCCCGACGAGCTGTTCGACCAGGCCCGCGGGATCCGCCACGCGCTGGATCTCGCCTCGCTCTGAGGCTCGCTCGAACAGCTCGGCGGCTGCCGCAAAGCGCCCCCGCCAGAACTCCTCGAGGGCACTCGCGACCTCGGGATCGTCCTCGAGGGCGGCAAACGAGAAGGCCTGGAACAGGCGAAGCTGGGTGGGCTCGTTGAGCACCCC
>DATJOU010000287.1:0-3960 GCA_035506775.1 Solirubrobacteraceae bacterium
CGCCGCGGGCTTCGAGCTCCTTGGTCAGCTCGCGGACCGCGTGCTGGGCCTGGGCCACCGCCATCCCGTAGCCGGGGACGATCACCACGCGGTTGGCGTAGGCGAGCTGGATCGCGGCGTCGGCGGCCGTCGTGCTGCGCACCGTGCCGGCGTGCTCGCCGGCGCCGCTGGCCCCCTCGACCGCGCCCCCGCCTCCGAACCCGCCGGCCCCGATGGCCGGGATCGAGCGGTTCATCGCGACCGCCATCAGGTTCGTGAGGATCGTGCCGGAGGCGCCCACGATCATCCCCGCGACGATCATCGCCGGGTTGTTCAGGGCGACCCCGGTGGCGGCCGCCGAGAGGCCGGTGAAGGCGTTCAGCAGCGAGATCACGACCGGCATGTCGGCGCCCCCGATCGGCAGCACGACGGCGTTGCCGAGCAGCGCCGCGCACACCAGCACGCCGACGAAGATGGCTTCGGAGTGGTTGCCGGCGGCGATGTCGATCGCCCCCGCGAGGGCCAGCACGAGCAGCAGCCCGTTGACGATCTGCTGGCCCGCCCCCAGCGTGATCGGGCGCCCGGGGATGATTTCCTGCAGCTTGCCGAAGGCGATGTTCGAGCCCCAGAAGGAGACCGAGCCGACGATCGCCGCGAACAGCGAGAAGATCGTGATGTAGGTGGCGATCCCGGAGTAGCCGCCCGTGCGCCGGAACTCGGCCCACGCGATCAGGAACACGGCCCCGCCGCCGACGCCGTTGAACAGCGCCACCATCTGGGGCATCGCGGTCATCTTCACCTGGCGCGCGGCCGGGACCCCGACCGCCGTGCCGAGCGCGATGCCGAGCGCGATCAGGCCCCAGTTGCCCTCGTCGGGTTTCAGCAGCGTGGCGATGACGGCGATCGCCATGCCGACGGCCGCGATGCGGTTGCCGCGCACGGCGGTGGTCGGCCCGGCGAGCCCCCGCAGTCCCTGGATGAACAGCGAGAAGGCGATGATGTAGAGGACGTAGATGAAGCTTTCGCTCTGCAGGAAGCTGCTCGCCATCGGCACGGTCATCGCTCTTTGCCCCCGGATCCGTGCTCGTCCTCGCCGTCCTTGGGCGGCTTCGGCTTGGACTTGAACATCTCCAGCATGCGGTCGGTGACCAGGAAGCCGCCGACGATGTTGATCGTCCCGAAGACGATCGCGATGACCAGGATCACCTTGTTGAAGGCGTCGTTGCCCGACAGCCCGATCAGCAGCAGCCCGCCGAGCAGCACGATCCCGTGGATCGCGTTGGTGCCCGACATCAGCGGCGTGTGCAGCGTGTTGGGCACCTTCGAGATGACGACGAAGCCGATGAACCCGGCGAGCACGAGGATCGCCCGGTGGGTGGTGAGCACGCTCGCGAGGATCACGCGGCGGCCTCCACGGCGGCGCGGGCGCCGGCGTTGACGATCTCGCCGTCGCGGACCACGCACGCGCCGCTGACGATCTCGTCGTCGAAGTCGAGCGTCAGCTTGCCGTCCTCGCCGGCCAGCAGCTCCAGCAACGCGAGCACGTTGCGGGCGAACAGCTGCGAGGAGTGCTCGGCCATCGTCGCGGGGAGGTTCAGCGGGGAGACGATCTTGACCTGGTGGCGGACCACGGTCTGGCCGGGCTCGGTCAGCTCGCAGTTGCCGCCGGCCTCACCGGCGAGGTCGACGATCACCGAGCCGGCCTTCATGCCTTCGACCGCCGCCGCGGTCACGAGCTTCGGCGCCGGGCGCCCGGGGACCAGGGCGGTCGTGATCACCACGTCGAAGCCGCCGATCGCCTCCGTCATCGCCTGCTGCTGGCGCTCGCGCTCCTGCTCGGTGAGCTCGCGCGCGTAGCCGCCCTCGCCGCTGGCCTCGAGCCCGAGGTCCAGCCACTGGGCCCCCAGCGACTCGACCTGCTCCGCCACCTCGGGGCGGACGTCGTAGCCCGTCGTGCGCGCCCCCAGGCGTTTGGCGGTGGCGATCGCCTGCAGGCCGGCGACGCCGACGCCGAGCACCAGCACCTTGGCCGGCGGGATCGTGCCGGCGGCCGTCATCAGCATCGGGTAGAAGCGCCCCAGCTCCTGGGCTCCCAGCAGCGCGGCGCGATAGCCGGCGACGTTGCTCTGCGAGGACAGGGCGTCCATCGACTGGGCGCGGGAGATGCGGGGGATCGCCTCCATCGCCAGCGCGGTGGCGCCGGCGTCGGCCAGCGCCCTGATCGTCGCGGGGCTGGTGAGGGGGGCCAGAAAGCCGATCAGCACCGAGCCCTGGCCCAGTCCCCGGATCGCCTCCGGGTCCGGGGGCGCGATCGTGATCACGGCGTCGCTGCCCCAGACCGCCTGCGCGTCGGGGGTCACCTCGGCGCCGGCCTCGGCGAAGGCCGCGTCGTCGAGCAGGGCCCCCTCGCCCGCGCCCTGCTGCACGGATGTGTCGATTCCTTTCGCCTTCAGCTTGGCGACGACCTCCGGCACGAGCGCGACGCGATGCTCGCCCGCGGCGGCCTCCTTCGGAACTCCGATCCGCATTACAGGGGCGGGAACGTACCCGATCGGGGAGCCCGGCGCCGGCCGGGGCTCACCCGGACCCCCGCCGGCGCCCGCCCGTATGCGACACTCGGGACGGGCCTTCGATGACCGTAAACCTGACTCGGATCTACACCAAGCGCGGCGATGCCGGGGAGACCGATCTCGGTGACATGAGCCGCGTCTCCAAGCTCCACCCGCGGGTCGAGGCCTACGGGACGGTGGACGAGCTGAACGCCGTCGTCGGCCTCACGCTGATCCAACCGGGCCTGCCCGGGCGCTTCGCCGAG
Source organism: Solirubrobacteraceae bacterium (assembly GCA_035506775.1). GTDB lineage: Bacteria > Actinomycetota > Thermoleophilia > Solirubrobacterales > Solirubrobacteraceae > Palsa-744. The sequence goes on from DATJOU010000287.1 coordinate 2,795, forward strand.
TGGCTGGCGCGGGTCCAGAACGACCTCCTCGACCTCGGCGCCGACCTGTCGGTGCCGCCCCCGTCCGGCGCGGGCGCGACCCGCACCCGGCTGCGGGTAGAGGACTCCTACACGGCCTGGCTGGAGCAGGCCTGCGACGAGGTCAACGCGACGCTGCCGCCGCTGCATTCGTTCGTGATCCCGGGCGGGACGCCCGCCGCGGCCCACCTGCATCTGGCCCGCACCGTCTGCCGCCGGGCCGAGCGCAGGGCGATCGCCGTCGAGGACGGCAACCCCGAGGTGGTCCGCTACCTGAACCGGCTCTCGGACCTGCTGTTCATCCTTGCCCGCGCCGCCAACCTGCCCGCCGACGGGACCTCCGAGCCGCTGTGGGACCCGGGGGCGCACGGCGCCTCCGCCCCGGCCGACGCTCCCAGCTAGGGGACCTCGCCCGCGGGGGCGGGTCGGCGGGAGGGCCAGCGAAGCTCGGCCGCCCGCAGCGCGGCGACGGCGAGCGCGATCCACAGGGTCGCGATCAGGTAGCCGCCGACCACGTCGCTGGGCATGTGCTTGGCGAGGATCAGCAGGCCGGCGCCGACGACGGCCGCGAACAGCAGCCCTATCGCAGCCGTCAGCGCGCGCCAGCGCGCCGGAACGGCGAGCACGGCACAAAGGGCCAGCGTGAGGGCCGCGGTCGCGTGACCCGAGGGCCACGAGGAGATGCCCAGCTGGGTGGCGCGGTAGCCGGCGTCGCCGTGCTGGAGCAGCGGCTTGAGGACCTCGGCGGCGAGCGGGGCGGCGCCGAGCACGACCGCGATCGCGAGCGCCACCCGGGGGCGCGAGCGCGCCAGCGCCAGCGCCACCAGGGCCACGCCCCAGAGGATGTAGAGGGAGGGGTCGAGCAGGTGCAGGATGGAGCGCAGGACCTGGTTCAGGTGCGGGCTGCTGAGGCGCACGAAGTCGCCCAGCAGGACCCCGTCGCGGACGTGGATCGCCGGCACCAGCTCGGCCAGGCACCACACCAGGGCGAGCCCCCCCACGCAGCCGGCGGCCAGCAGCAGCGGACCCGACGGGCTCGGCGTGGTGCCTCCCGGCAGACGGGTACGGGCCCCGTCGGGGCGGGCGCGGGTGGCTGCATAGGCCTCTCCGGTCACGACGTAAAGCCTAGAGAGCGCCCTAATGCGCGT
>DATJOU010000288.1:0-3664 GCA_035506775.1 Solirubrobacteraceae bacterium
GCGCGAACAGCCGCTGGAAGACCGACAGCGAGATGCGCAACGCGCGGGCCACCGATGCGCTGACATCCGGGTCCGGGTCATAGCGCCGGCCCTTGACGAGCTCCAGGTAGTAGTCGCAGTACCACCAGAACGAGCTCTCCGCGCGCTCGAGCGCGCGCGCGTAGTCGTAGTCCTCGAAGCTGTCCGTCGCCTCCGCCACCACGCCGGCCAGGCGCCCGATCAGCGCGCGGTCGAGCGCATGCGTCAGCGACGCGCCCGCCGGGGGCAGGTCGGCGAGCGCGAACTTGGAGGCGTTCAGGACCTTCACCGCCAGCTTGCGGCCGACCTTCATCTGCTTCGGGTCGAAGGCGGTGTCGGTCCCCGGGCGCCCGCTCGCCGCCCAGTAGCGGACCGCGTCCGCCCCGTGCTCGTCCAGCAGGTGCATCGGCGTGACCACGTTGCCCTTGGACTTCGACATCTTCTTGCGGTCGGGGTCCAGCACCCACCCCGAGATCGCGGCGTCGCTCCAGGGGAGCTCCCGGTAGTCCAGCTCGCTGCGCAGCACCGTGCTGAACAGCCAGGTCCGGATGATGTCGTGGGCCTGGGGGCGGACGTCGAAGGGGAACACCTTCTCGTACAGCTCGGGGTCCACGCCGGCCTGTCCGGCGATCTGGGGCGTCAGCGACGAGGTGGCCCACGTGTCCATCACGTCCGGGTCGCCGGCGAAGCCCCCCGGCTGCCCCCGTTGCGAGGGCTCGTACCCGGCGGGCACATCCGTCGAGGGATCGACGGGCAGCCGGTCATCCTCGGGGAGCAACCGCCGCTCGTGGCAGACGTTGCCGTGCTGGTCGATCTCGTACCAGATCGGGAACGGGACCCCGAAGAAGCGCTGGCGGCTGACGCACCAGTCGCCGGTGAGGCCGTTGACCCAGTCCTCGAAGCGAGCCCGCATGTAGGGCGGGTGCCAGTGCAGCTCGCGGCCCCGCTCGATCAGGCGTTCGCGGTGCTCGAGCGTGCGGATGAACCACTGGCGGCTGGTGATGATCTCGACGGGGCGGTCGCCCTTCTCGAAGAACTTCACCGCCCTCGTCACCGGCTGGGGCTCGCCGACTATGTCGCCCGCCTGTGCGAGCAGCTCGAGGATCCGTTTGCGGGCCTGGTTGATCGTCAGCCCGACCAGCTCGGAGTAGGCCGCACGCGCGGCCCCGGGGTCCGCGGAGTCCCAGCCCGGCTCCCCCAGCGGGACCTCCTGCAGGCGCCCGTCCGCCCCCAGGACCGAGCGCACGGGGAGCCCGAGCTCGCGCCACCACATCACGTCCGTTAGATCGCCGAAGGTGCACACCATCACCAAACCGGTCCCCTTGTCCTTCTCCACGGCGGGATGGGTCCTCACCGGCACACGCGTCCCGAACAGCGGCGTCAGCGCGTCCTTGCCCACGAGGTTCCGGTGACGCTCGTCGTCGGGGTGGGCCAGCAGCGCCACGCATGCGGGGATCAGCTCCGGCCTGGTGGTCTCGATCACCGCCTCGCCCCCCTCGACGGGATGGAAGCGCACGCCGTTCATCGCTCCCGGCCGCTCGCGGTCCTCGAGCTCGGCTTGGGCGACAGCCGTCTGGAAGTCGATGTCCCACAGCGTCGGCGCCTCCAGCTGGTAGGCCTCGCCCCGTCGCAGCAGAGCGAGGAACGAGCGCTGCGAGATGCCCTGCGCCAGCCGCCCGATGGTCGTGTACGTCATCTCCCAGTCCACCGACAGCCCGAGGGAGCGCCACAGCGCCTCGAAGGCGCGCTCGTCCTGCACCGTCAGGCGCAGGCAGAGGTCGACGAAGTTGGGCCTCGACACGCTCACCGGTTCGCGGTCGGACGGCTCCTCCGGTGGCCTGAAGTCGGGGTCGTAGGGCACGGAGGGATCGCAGCGGACCCCATAGTGGTTCTGCACCCGGCGCTCGGTCGGGAGCCCGTTGTCGTCCCATCCCATCGGGTAGAAGACCTCCCGGCCCCGCATCCGCATGAAGCGGGCCATCGTGTCGGTATGGGTGTAGGAGAAGACGTGTCCGACGTGCAGCGAGCCACTGACGGTCGGCGGAGGGGTGTCGATCGAGTAGATCTGCTCGCCGGTCGCGGCGCGGTCGAAGCGGTACGTGCCGGCCTCTTCCCAGGCCGCGCTCCACTTGGCCTCCAGGCCCTCCAACGTGGGCCGCTCGGGCACCTGCGGCGGTTCGGCTAGGGCAGATGACCGTGGTGGCTGCAACCCTGCGATCGTATCGGGCAACGCCGCCCGTGGAGGCGTTCGCGGGCCGGCCTCGAAAACAACCGTGTGAGCTCGCCGTTCCGTGGCTTTCTCCGCTTCTTCCAACGCCCACTCCTCGAGGTTCACCCTCCTCCCCCCGGCCACGCCGGCGGCGGACCGCTCGTCGCGGTCCCTGCGCCGCGGTCGCCTGCGAGTGAGCCCCCGATGAGCGCCGAGGGCAGCTACCTCAGCGACTACCTCGCGCGCCTCGCCGACGGCGAGCTGCCGGCGCCCCGCCGCGTGTCCGTGTCCCCCGTCCCCGCCCCGCAGCCGGCGGCCGTCGCCCCGCCTGCGGCCGCGAGGCCCGCGTCCGAGAACGGCGGCGGAGTGAGCGCGGAGACCCAGGCGGCCCGCCGGACGCCGGCGGCCCGCCGGACGCCGGGGGCCGACCCGGCCCCGCGTCCGCGACCGCTCGCCGCGAGTCCGCAGGCACGCAGCCGGGCCGCCGTCGAGCGCACGCTCGCCAGAGCGGGCTTCAGCGACCGCTTCGCGGGCGAGCTGATCGAGACCGCCCTCGCCCACATCCTCCCGCTGGCACCCCGGATCGGCCTCGTCCCGGCGGTGCGGGCGGCGCTGGCGCAGCGGATCCCCTCCGCGGCGGCGCTGCCCCCGACGGGCTGCTCGATCGTCGTGGTCGGAGCCGGCGGGTCGGGCAAGACCACGTGCTGCTCCGCGCTGCTCTCCGCCTACCGTGCCCACAGCACCCTGCCGGCGCGGTTCGGGACCCTGATCCGCGGCGAGCAGGAGACCGCCCTGCAGATGATCATGAGCCCGCAGATGCTGGAGCCGCAGCCGGCCGACTCTCCACGTGTGCGGCGCGAGCTGCGCTCCGCCAGCAGCGACGGCGCGGTCGTGATCGACACCCCGCGACTGTCGCCGGCCGAGCCCGGGACCGTCCGCGAGCTCGCCCGCGTGCTCGGCGAACTGGAGATCGACCGCACCGTGGCGGCGCTCCCGGTGACGCTCGGCGCCGTCGCCGCCGAACAGCTGCTCGCCTCGCTCGAGCCGATCGGGCCGGCGGGCCTGGCGCTCACCCACGCGGACGAGACCGACCAGCTCGGGGTGGGGATCGAGCTCGCGTGTCGCTTCGACGTGGCTCCGGAACTGCTGCTCGAGCACGCCCCGGCCGGCGGATGGCGCCTGCAGCGGCTCGACCCCGCGGAGCTGGCGGCCCGCGTTCTGCGTTAGCGGGTCGCTCCCGAGCGCATTTGTTACTTCGCCGCCGATTGGGTCATAATCAGCCCGGTGCTGATCCTTACGCGTCGACCGGGGGAGCGCGTCGTGATCGGCGAAGACATCTTCGTGTCCGTGATGAGCGTGAGCGGGCACAGCGTGCGGCTCGGCATCGAAGCCCCCGGCGGGATCCCGATCTACCGCGAGGAGATCTGGCAGGCCGTG
>DATJOU010000289.1:0-11330 GCA_035506775.1 Solirubrobacteraceae bacterium
CACGGCCTCTCGGGCGCCGAGCCGTTCGAGGCCGAGGGCTGTGGCCGCTGCGGCGGCTCCGGCTACCGCGGCCGGGTGGGCATCTACGAGGTGATGGAGATCACCGAGCCGATCCGGGCGATGGTCCTCGAGCGCGCCTCCGTGGACGACATCGTCGCGGTGGCGGTCTCCGAAGGCATGCGGCGCCTACGCGACGACGGCCTGCTGAAGGTCCGCGACGGCCTCACCTCGATCGCCGAGATCGAACGCATCACCAGCAGCATGCTGTAGGGCACGAGCCGCTCGCCGGATCCTCATCCCCTCGTGCACCGCTCCCCGGCCGACGCCGCGCCGGAGGCACGCGCGACGCCGGAGGGGTGGAGGGAGGGCCAGTCACTGCCAACCGGGCGGCCGGCGATCGCTCGAGGCCGGCCGCCCGGTGCTCGGCCGTGGGGCCGAGAGTGGAACGGGCTCAGCGTCCGTGGGAGGCCTTCTTGCCCTTCTTCTTGGAGTGCTTGTGCTTCTTGGACTTCTTCTTGACGACCGCCTTCGGGCTGAGGCGGTCACCACCCGACTGCGCGTCGGGCTTGCACCCGAGTGGACGGCCGAGGTCGAACGGGCCCGCTATGGCCTGCACGACGGCGCCTTTTTCGATCGTCGCGGAGACCACCGTCAACAGCGGGTCCTCTCGCGGCTCGGCGCAGATCTTGTGTTCGATCGCGAACTGCCCCGTGATCGTCTCGTAGGCTTCTTTGGTCGCGCCCACGCAGTTGAGGGCGAACCCGGGCACTTCCCCGTTGCAGGAGAAGTTGTCGGGCAGCACCGCTTTGGTCGCGTTCGACGTGACTTCGGGCGGGCTCTGGATGCCCGTCACCGGGATCTGCGACTCCAGCTGGTAGCCCGTGATCGGACCGTCGCAGTAGAAGGTGTACCGCACCTGCTGTTCTTCGCTTCCTTCTTCCGGCGTGCCGGCCTTGATGCCTCCGATGCAGTTGAGGTTGTTGGGGTTGGATTCTTCGGCTCGGCCCACCGCGGGCAGGAGCATGAGCAGGGCGAGAGCGCCCATCGCCGCGGCGAGCGCCAGCAGCGCCCTCCGGTGGCCGGATAGTGGTACAGGTCGGTACAACAGTCGTCTCCGTTCGTTTTGTTGGTCGGTGATCTGGTCTGGTGTTCAGCTCTCGGGCCGCGGGGCGGCTCAGTGCAGCAGCGCTTCCAGCGTGTGCACCGGCGCCGCGACCTTGTAGGTCACGCTCGAGCGGGCACCCGCCTTCGCGAAGGGTGAGATCAGCAGCACCCCACCGGGGGGCTTGGAGGTGAGCGTGGCGCTCGTGGCTCCCGCCGGGAGACCCTGCTGGGTGGGGATGCCGACGGTCGCGAAGGTCACCACCGCGAGTCCGTGTTCCTTGAACGTGGCCGCGCCCGTGATCGGCGGGAGCGTCGCCTGGGCGAATTCGTCGGCCGCCTTCAGGGCTCCGGCCGGGGTCGCGCAGCTTTCACCGGCGGCTCCTTCCGGGCACGGGGGCTGGACGACCGTATGCACGATCGCCGGGGTAGACACTTCGCTCGAGGGGGCCGCCAGCGCGGCCTCGCTCGCGAACCCGTTCCCCTCGATCGCCGACCAGCCGCTCAGCAGCGTGCCGGTCTGGATCAGCTGGTTGCCGATGTAGGGGGCGGCGCTCTTCTGTGCGAGCAGTTCTTCGTAGCTCGGCCCCGCCAGCTCGATCAGCCACACGTCGGTGACGGAGGGGACCTTGCTCTTGGAGGTGGGGGTGGTGGATTTGGCTGGTTTTTCGGCTTCGGGTTCGGAGCCGGACGCAGACGTGGCAGGGGTGGTCGCAGTGGTCGTCGTGCTCGCCGGGCCGGCGACCGGCGAGGAGCTCAGCGGCGTTCCGGCCGGCGTTTCGGCCGGCGGCTGGCTGCTCGCGGGCGGCGAGGAGTGGCTGCGGGCCGCCGCCAGCTCGGAGATCAGCTTGGCGATCAGGGCCGGCGTGTCGCCGGCGAAGGAAGCCGTCGGGGCCGGGCCGACCGCCGCGCCCACCCCGACGCCCACGGCGAGCATGCCGACGGCCAGAGCCGCCGTCACCCGCAGGCTCGGACGCCGCGAGAGCAGCGGCGGGCGGGGGTAGGGGTGGGGAGGGGCCCCGGAGGGAGGCGTCGGTGTGCCGGTCGCGTCGCCGCCGAGCCGGTCGGCCCCGCGCTCGGCTGCGGCCGTCCCGCGGCCCCCGGAGAAGATGTTCCTGAACTTCCGCACTATTTGGAGTTATCTGGTGTTCTTTGTGCGAGGCGACGCTGTCAAGAAATGGGAATCGTTCCCATAACCCCTTCTTAACAGACCATTTCGACAATATAGCTAAAGTCGATCAAGTCTATGAGGTTATGGTATCTTGGCGGCGTCTCCCGCGCAACCGACAACCGTCACTCGAAAGGATGCCTGACCAAATGCAACGAATTCGCCGTCTCTCCGTCGCCCTCGCGGTGGCGGGTGTGCTCGGGGCAGCGGCGCCTGTGGCCGCCAACGCAGCCACCACCATCACGATCAGCGGTGCGACAGCCTCCTACCCGCTGGTCTCGCTGCTGGCCCAGAGATACGTGAAACTTCACCCCGGGAAGGTCAAGTTCAAGATCGCCCAGGGCGGCGCGCAGATCGGCATCAACGACGTCGCCGCCGGCCGCGTCACGATCGCCGACGTCTCCCGCGACCCGCTCTCAACCGACCCCGCCGGGCTCGTGTTCTACCCGATCGCCAAGTACGGGATCTGCGTGATCACGAACAAAACCAACACCCTCGCCAACCTCACGACCGCCCAGCTGGTGAACATCTTCACCGGCAAGGCGCGCTCGTGGACCGGCATCCCGGGCGCGACCCCGACGGGGACGATCGACCTGATCAGCCGTACCTCGGTCGCCGGCGTGCTCACCAGCTTCCAGACGCTGCTGCTGGAAGGCAAGAAAGTCTCGAGCGTGGCCTCGGAAGAGTCCTCCGAGGGACTGATGCGCCAGACGGTCGAAGGCGACCCCAGCTCGATCGGGTTCGTGTCGAACTTTCAGTCGGACAAAGGCGGCGTCCACGCCGTGAACGTCAACGGCGTGGCGTGCAGCAAGAGCACCGTCGAATCCGGCACCTACCCCGGCGTGGCCCGCTTCTACGAGGTCACCAAGGGCAAAGCCACGGGTGCCGCCTCGGCGTTCATCGGCTGGATCCGCAACTCCGCCGCCGCTCGCAAGATCATCTCCACCCAGTGGGTTCCCGTCACCTAGTCCGCTAGGGGACGCCACGGAGGCCTCCAGTGCTGGCGCGGTTGCGCAAACCGTGGCCCGACACCCGCGCCGAGCGTTTGCTCGGCGCGGTGTCGTGTCTGCTGGGGGTGCTCGTGGTGGGCATGATCGTGTTCGTCGCCGTCCACGGTTGGCCGAGCTTCGAGCACAACGGGCTGAGCTGGTTCGGGTCAGGCGAAAGCCCGGAATCGTCCTTCCAGGCGATGCAGGCCGCGGGCCCCAACCCGCCCGCCTCCGCCTATCACCTGCGTGCCTGGCCGCTGCTCTACGGCACGCTGCTGACGACCGTGATCGCGGTCGCGTTCGCTTACGCCGTGTCGTTGTTCGCCTCGATCTTCATCGTTGAGCTGGCGCCGGAGCGGCTGCGCAGGATCACGATCCCGGTTATCCGCCTCCTGGCCTCGGTGCCGTCGGTCCTCTACGGGTTGATCGGGGTGCTAGTGCTGGTTCCGTTCGTCGGCAACCACCTCGTGACCGCGGCCCAGAAGGAATCGGTTGCGAGCACCATCGAGCTCACCGGGGCCGGGCTGCTGGTGACCGTCGTGATCCTGACGCTGATGATCGCCCCGATCATGATCGCCCTCACGTGTGAGGCGCTGGCGGCGGTTCCGAGCTCCTGGCGCGAGGGCGCGATCGCGCTCGGGTTGAACCCGCTGCGGGCGATCATGGCCGTGACCGTGAGGGCGGCGCGACCGGCGATCGTGGCCGCCGCGGTGCTCGCAACCGCCCGGGGCCTGGGCGAGGCGATCATGATCTCGATGGTCTCCGGCGGGAAGGCCTTTGCGCCCAACCTCGAACACGGGCTGCTGGTGTTCCTGTACTCGCCGCTGCGAACGTTCGCCTCCACGATCGTCGACTTCCACGAGGGCATCAGCGCTCCGGCGTTGGAGTCGTCGCTGTACGCGTTTGCCCTGCTGTTGCTGCTCGGCGGGTTCGTGCTGTCGGTGTGCGGCTACCTGATCAAGCTGCCGCTGCGCAAGTACCAGGTGCGCGGATGAGACGGGACGTGGTCCGATGAGCACGCTGGTCCCGTTCGACTATGGCGAGCCTCGCGTGATGCAGACCGGCCGCGGCCGGCGCTCCTCGCCGATGGGTTGGCGCTGGCGGGACCGCCTGGCGCTGGTGGCGGCCTGGACCGCCGGCCTGTCGCTGTGCCTTATCGCCGCCGCGATCGTCGGTTACTTCGCCGTCCGCGGGGTGCAGTACCTACGCCCCAGCCTGGTGTTCTCCAGGCCGCAGGTGTCCGCCAACCAGGCCGGTAGCGGCGGTTTCCTGGACCCCCTGCTCGGGACCCTGCTGCTGACCGCCATCGGGATCCTGCTGGCGGTCCCGCTGGCGGTCACGACCGCGGTGTGGGTCAGCGAGTACGGCCGCCCGACCTGGCTCTCGCGGGTGATCGAGTCGTGCATCGAGATCGTCGCGGGCACGCCCGACATCGTCATCGCGCTCTTCGGGCTGGTGGTGTTCCAGCTGAGCTTCATGGGTCCCTTCTCCGTCACGGCCGAAGGTGGCGGCGTGTACGGACGCTCGTTCATCGCGGCGGGGTCGATGATGTCGCTGATCGCCCTGCCCCCGATCTTCGCCGCCACCCGCGACGGGCTGCAGGCTGTGCCGAACCACATGCGCGAGGCCGCCTTCGCGCTGGGCAAGACCCGCATCACAACGATCCGCCGGGTGCTGCTTCCGAGCGTGCGCTCGAACATGGCGACCGGCGTCACGCTGGGGATCAGCCGCATCATCGGCGACACGGCGATCGTGGTGTTGCTGCTGGCTGAAACGACCCGCATCGAACCACAGAACTCGGTCCCCATTCTCGGCCTGCTGCGGGGAACCGGCTCGACGCTCACAAGCTTCGTCTACAACAACTCTCCGGCCGGCGAAGGGGCGGCCCCCCAAAAGGCCTACGCGGCCGCGGTGGTGCTGCTGCTGTTCGTGCTCGGCCTGAACCTGCTCGTGGAACGCATCGGCCGCCACCAGCAGCGGGCAACCGGCCTGTCGGCGGCAGCCGGGGTCGTGTAGCGGGGCTTTCAGTGTCCAAGTTGAGCGCTTTACAAGCCGATACCGAGCCGCTAACCTCATTACTTCGGTGAAAAAGGTTTCTCAGATGGGGAATATCGATGTTGCAGGCTGATCCGATGAACGAGCCGATCCACCTCAGCGACGATCCGGACGACGCGCCGACGGTCCAGCACCTGCGCCCGGCCTCCGAGCCCGCGACGGTCGAGCACCTGCCGGCACCCGCCGGCGCCGACGCCCAGGACGCCGACGGCTCCGGCGCCTCGGCCGTGCCGCCGGTACGCACCATCGTGCTCGATCGCGCACCGGTGCCGGCTGCCCCGCAGCAGGAGCGCCGCGCCGTGCGCCCGGCCGCCTCCGCCACCGGGCCCGAGCGCCTGCGGCTGGAAGACGTGAGCATCGCCTATGGGGCCAAACCGGCCGTCAAGTCGGTGTCGCTGTCGATCCACCAGGGCGAGGTGCTGGCCCTCATCGGCCCGTCCGGGTGCGGCAAGACGACCCTGCTGCGGACCCTGAACCGCCTCACCGAGCTGACCCCGAGCGCCGCCCGTGCGGGTCACATCAGGCTCGACGGGGAGGACATCCACGATCTACCGGACACCAGCCTGCGCTCGCGCGTGGCGATGGTCTTCCAGCAGCCCAACCCCTTCCCGATGTCGATCTTCGACAACGTCGCCTTCGCGCTGCGCGAACAGTCGCGCAAGCGCCCCCGCCGCAAGGAGCTCGAGCCGCTGGTGATCGACGCCCTGCGCCGGGCCGGCCTCTACGAGGAGGTCCAGGGCGACCTCGACCGGCCCGCCCTGCGTCTCTCCGGAGGCCAGCAGCAGCGCCTGTGCATCGCCCGCGCGATCGCCCCCCGTCCCGAGGTGCTGCTGATGGACGAGCCCTGCTCTGCGCTGGACCCGATCTCGACGAACACCATCGAGCAGCTGATCGGGGAGCTGCGCCGCGACCTGGCGGTCGTGGTGGTCACCCACAACCTCGCTCAGGCGCGCCGGATCGCCGACAAGGTCGCGTTCATGTACCTCGGCGACCTGGTCGAGTACGGCGAGACCGAGGAGGTCTTCGAGAGCCCCCGTGCCACCCGCACGCGCGAATACGTCCAGGGCGCCTTCGGCTAGGCGGCGGACGTGGCGGACGTGAGCCTGATGGCGGTGCCATCCCACCCACAGGACGGGACCACCTGCGCCAACTGCGGCGCCGAGGTCGTACCGGACCAGCGCTACTGCCTCTCCTGCGGTCACCCGGTGTCGCCCGTGCGGCTGGGGTTCCTCGACGTGCTCCAGGACCAGGGCACCCACCCGGCCCCCCAGTGGTCGTCCCCCGGGACGCTCGAGGTGACGCCCGTCGGCTACGGCCCCGAGCCCCAGCGCGGGCTGGGCGGATGGGTACGCCGCAACGGCCCCCTGTTCGGGCTGGTCTCGGTGCTGCTGCTGTGCCTGATCGCCGGCCTGCTGCTCGGCCACTGGGCCTCGGGTGGCGGCGGCAAGGCGCCCCCGTCGGTGATCAAGGTCGAAGGGCTCGGCGGCGCGGCGCTCGCCCCGACCTCTTCGTCCGGGACTCCCTCGACCACCACGCCGGCGAAAACCTCGGCCGCCGCCGCGGCCGCCAAGGCCAAGAAGGAACAGCAGCAAGCGGCCAAGGAAGCGGCCAAGGAAACGAAGGCCGAAAAAGCCCCCCCACCGGCGCCCAAGAAGGTCTCCCACCAGGAACTCCAGAAACTGAGCACCTCGACGGGCAAAAAGCACGCTGAAGAAATCAACGCCAAAGGCGCCGAACCGATCGAAACGAGCTGACCTGAGGATGGCCTCGCGCTCGCTCCCCGCCAACGGCTCCGTGGCCAAGCTTCGTGCCCGCCAGCGCGAGCTCGCCCAGCGCGTGGCCGAGCTCACCTGGGATCTCGGTGGGCTGACCTACGAGATGGCGATCCGCGACCACTACCGCCTCGACGTGCTCGCCCGCCGGGCCGCCGAGCTGCAGGAGGCCGACGCCCAGCTGGGCGAGGTCCAGCGTCTGCTGGCGAGCTCCGAGGCCGGTGTCCACGGCCAGTGCAGCTCCTGTGGAGCCGTTCACAGCCGCGGGGCCGCCTACTGCTGGCAGTGCGGTGCCCCGCTGCTGTCCGAGGCCCGCCCCGAGGCCCTCTCCGCGGCGGCCAGCGGTGCCGCGGCGGCCAGCGGTGCCGCGGCCGTCAACAGTGCCGGGGCCGTCAACGCCGCCGGCGCCAACGACGCCTTCGGCGCCGGCAGGGGGTAGGCGCAGCTCGATGCCGCCCGCCGGTTTCGCGGCGGGCCGGGGGCGTTCCCGTCTGCCGGACTAGGCCTGGTGGGTCGGCTCGGCCGCGGCCGGCTGGGGAGCCGGGGCGGCGGCCTGGTCAGGGGCCGGCGCGGCGGGCGGGGGAGCCGTGACCGGGGCGGCGGCGGCCGGGGCCGGTGCGGGCGGGGCCGCGACCTGGGTGGCCTGCGGCAGAGCCGTCTGCTGGGGGCTCTGCTGGGCCTGCGAGGAGCCGGTTACGGAGTCCTTGAACTCGCGCATGCCGGAGCCGAGCTGGCGCCCTATTTCCGGCAGCCGTTTGGCGCCGAACAACAGCAGCAGGATCACGACCAGGAACGCGATATGAACCGGGTTGTCGAGTCCCATCTGCCACAGAGTCTAGCTGCGTCGGGTGTCTCTCACCAGCCGCGCGGCCACGAACACCATGAAGACCGCGAACAGGTCGCGTAGCGTCGCACCGGGGAGCGCGTTGGCGAGCGCCACGCCGGCGGCGGCGCCACCGACGGACAGCGCCCCGAGCCTGACGGCGTCGCGGCGTTCGACGTTGCCGTAGCGATCCTGGCGATAGGTCCCGAGGATCGCCACCGGGATGATCGCGAGCAGCGACGTCGCCACCGCGTGGTGCTGGTCGAGGCCCAGGAACAGGACCATCCCGGGAACGAACACGACACCTCCGCCGACCCCCAGCAGGCCCGCGATCGCACCACCGAGGACGCCGACCAGGATGGCTCCCACGATCACTGCAGCACCAGCTCCACCGCGGTGGCGACGAGCACGACCGCGAACAGGTACCCGATCGCCCGCGAGGGCACCCGCTGCTGCAGCCACGTCCCCGCCATCACCCCCGCCATCCCGGGGATCCCGACGAGCAGCCCGTCGAGCACCTTGACGTTGCCGTAGAGGGCCTGGATCGCCGCCGCGAAGGAGGCGATCGCGATGATCGCCGCCAGCGAGGTGCCGGTCGCCGGGCGCTCCTGGTAGGCCAGCCACAGGACCAGCAGGGGCACCATCACCGTGCCGCCGCCGACCCCGAAGAGGCCGCTGAAAAGCCCCGCCAGGGTGCCGATCACGGCCAGCTTCAGAGCGCGTCTCGACGGTTCCGCCCCGCCAGGTGCAGGAGCGGACCGGCCGGACACCATGCGCGGCATACTAGACCGCGTGACCCCGGCCGCCATGCTCGTGGAGGCTCTGGAGCCGGTGCGCTCGGACCCCCGGCGCTCGGCGATCCTGATGGACATCGACGGCACGCTGGCGCCGATCGTCCGCCACGCCGCCGACGCCCACGTGCCCCAGGCGACCCGCACGCTGCTGATCGAGATCGCCCGCCGCTACGGGGTCGTCGGGTGCGTGAGCGGGCGGCCCGCCACCGGCGCCCGCCAGATGGTCGCGATCGGCACCATCGCCTACGTCGGAAACCACGGCGGGGAACTGCTGCGCCCGGGCTCCACGCGGGCCGAGGTCGATCCCCAGCTGGTCGACTGGACGGCCCGGGTACGGGAGTTCTCGGCCCAGGTGTACGGGCCCGAGCACCAGCGCCTGCGGGTGCGCAGCGAGGACAAGGGCTCGATCGCCGCCTTCCACTGGCGGGGGGCTCCCGACGAACAGCGGGCCGAGGCCGCCGTCCGGGAGATCGCCGCCCGCGCCGAGCGGGAGGGCCTGGTGGTGCACTGGGGGCGCAAGGTGCTGGAGGTGCGTCCCCCGGTGCTGCTCAACAAGGGGGTCGGGATCACGGCTCTGCTGGCAGGGGCGGAGGTCGCGTCGGCGCTGTACGTGGGCGACGACACCACCGACCTCGACGCGTTCCACGGCCTGCGCGAGCTGGTCTCCTCGGGCGGGCTGGAGCACGCCCTCTGTGTCGCGGTCAGCTCCGACGAAGTGCCCGAGGAGCTGGCCCGCGAGGCGGATCTGACGGTGGACGGCACCACGGGGGTGCGGGAGCTGCTCGAGGCGCTGCTGTAGAGCTCCCGCGTGCGCTTCGTCGACTTCCTCAGGACGACCGTGTTGTTGAGCGGTGGCGCCGCCACGGCGCTGGCGGCGATCTCCGTGCTGGCCTCCGCCGCCGACTCGGGCTCCCACACGGTGCTGGTGGTGGTGGATCTCGGCTGGTGGCTGATCTCCGCGATCGTCGGCCTGCGTCTCGGCCGCCGGGCCCAGACCAGCCCCCCCATCGCCCGCCTGCTGTCCTCGGCGAGGTCCTCCAAGACGCTCCCCGAGCTGCACCCCTCGGCGGTGCTAGTAAACCGGCTGTGGCCGCTGGCGGTGTTCACGCTGCTGTCGGGGGCGCTCGCCTTCCTCGCCCCCCAGATCCCCGGCATTGCCGCCGGCTTCGCGATCATGGGGGCGCTCGCGTGGCGCCAGCAGGACGCCGCCGTGGCGGCGATCGAGGAGCGCGACGGGTCCGCCTTCTACGTCGAGCGCACGTCCCCGATCAGGGCCATCTCGCTCGTCCGTACCCCCGGCTTCACCGCCTCGCGTCCCGAACGCGTCAACGGGGCCGTGGGTTAGCGCGGGCGGCCCGATGGCGGCCTCGGAGCAGCTGGAGGTGCTGCTCGTCTCGCTCGGCTCGACCACCGGACTGCGCGCCGCCGACGAGGAGCTCGCGGCCTCCCTGCGGCGCGCCGGTGCCGCGGTCGAGCTCGCGCGTGCGCAGCCGCCGCGGCCGCTGCGCACGATGGCGCTCACCGACCTGGCCTGGGCACGCGCCGCACGCGCCGCCGCCCGGGGGGCGCTGCTCGAGCGCATGACGTCGGGTCGCGCCCCCGGCCCCGGCCTCGGCGCCGGCGGACGGGCCCCGGTCGTGATCTACTCGAGCACCACGGCGTCGCTGCTCTGGCCGCTGCCGGGGGCGGTCCGCTTCGATGCCTGCGCCGCCTCGAACCGGCCCGGCCGCCACGGTCTGTGGCAGCGCCCGCTCGAGCGCCGCCGCCTGGCCTCCTCGCCGCTGCTGCTGCCGTGGAGCGAGGGCGCCCTGGAGGAGTGCGGCGCCGCCCCCGCCGGTGCGCGCTCGCTGGTGATCCCGGTGGCGGTCGAGCCCTCGGGTCCGGCCCTCCCGCCGCAGGAGCGCGACATCGCGGCCCTGACGTACGCCGCCAACCCGCTCAAGAAGGGCTTGGACCGCGTGCTGGCGGCGTGGCGGAGGCTGCGCGCGGAGCCGGGCGCGGAGCCGGTCGGGGAGCTGCTCGTGGCGGGGACCGACGAGCCCGAGCTGGCGCGGGCCGGGATCCCCGTGCCGGGCGCCTCCGAGGGCGTGCGGCTGCTCGGCCGCCTGTCCCCGGTGGAGTACCGCGGGCTGCTGCGCCGGGCGCGGGTGTTCGTGTGTGCGCCGCGGCGGGAGGACTACGGGATCTCCCAGCTGGAGGCGCTGGCGGACGGCTGCATGCTCGTCACCACCCCCGCCCCCGGGCCCTACGTGGGCCTCGCACCGGCGCGGGCGCTGGACCCGCGCCTGGTGGGGGAGGACCTGGCCGCCGCCCTGCGGTCCGCGCTGGAGGACCCGCGCCCCGGCTACGCCGAGGACGCCGCCCGCGCGCTGGCACCGTTCTCCCCCGCGGCGCTGACCCGGATCGTGCAGGGAGAGCTGCTTGCGCGCCTGTCGGCTGCGCGCCCGCGCTAGGTGCGCCGCCGACGGGCGCGTTTGCGCAGCTTGCGCAGCTGGCCCAGCGAACGCGTGTTGGCGACCTGTCCCGCCGTCAGCCACGCCCGGCGGGCCGTGGCGACGCCCCAGCGCATGTTTTCGAGCGTCCGCACGCGGTGGGCGTCGGAGTCGATCACGATCGTCACGCCCGCGG
>DATJOU010000290.1:0-20597 GCA_035506775.1 Solirubrobacteraceae bacterium
GCCCGGGGGCGGACACCGAGCGCTTCCTGGAGTACTGGAACCTCGTGTTCATGCAGTACGACCAGCGCCCCGCCCCGAACGGGGGCAGCGAGCTGCGACCGCTGCCGGCGAACAACATCGACACCGGCCTCGGGCTCAACCGCATGGCGGCGATCCTGCAGGAGAAGCCGTCGGTGTTCGAGACCGACCAGTTCATGCCCCTGATCGAGCTCGGCGAGGAGCTCTCCGGAGCGAGGTACGGCGGGGCGTTCGAGAGCGACCGCGCCCTGCGCGTCCTGGCCGACCACGCCCGCGCGAGCACCTTCCTGATCGCCGACGGGGTGGTCCCCTCCAACGAGGACCGCGGCTATGTCCTGCGCAGGGTGATGCGGCGCGCCATCCACCAGGGACGCGTGCTGGAGCTCGCCCCCGGCTTCATGGTCCGCTACGGCCAGCGGGTGTCCGAGGTGATGGGTGGGGCCTACCCGGAACTGCTCGAACAGGCCGACGTGATCGACATGTGGCTGGCCGCCGAGGAGGAGAGCTTCGGGCGCACCCTCGACCAGGGCACCCAGACGCTCGCCGAGGAGGTGCGGCGCGTGCGCGCGTCCGGCGGCAGCGCCCTCTCGGCCGAGGTGGTGTTCCGCCTGCACGACACCTACGGGCTCCCCTACGACATGACCCGCGAGCTGCTCGCCGAGGAGGGACTCTCGATCGAGGGCGACTTCGAGGAGCTGATGGAGGCCCAGCGTGAGCGCGGACGGGCCGGAACCAGGGCCGGCGCCGGGGCCGGCGATCCGTCCCGCGCCCGCGAGGTGGCGAGCGCCTTCGCAACCGAGGGCGGGTCGGTGACGACCTTCACGGGCTACGAGACCACCGAGCAGCCCACCACCGTGGCGGCCCTCCAGAGCCTGCCGTCCGGGAACGGCGACGCCTCGAACGGGCACGACGGCGACGGCGACGGTGGCGGCTCCGGGCGCTACCTGGTGAAGCTCGCCGAGTCCCCGTTCTACGCCCCCGGCGGCGGACAGGTCGCCGATGTGGGGACGATCGAATGCGAGGGAGGGGACTGCCGGGCGCGGGTCGAGGACGTCTTCAGGCTCGGTGACGACCAGGCGCTGAGCGTCGTCCTGGAGCAGGGCACGCTGGCCCCGGGGGAGGCCGTGCTGGCGCGGGTGGACCTCCGCGCCAGGCGGGCCACCGAGTGCAACCACACCGCCACCCACCTGCTGCAGGCGGCGCTGCGACGGGTGCTCGGCACCCACGTGCGCCAGGCCGGCTCGTATGTCGGTCCCGACAAGCTCCGCTTCGACTTCAGCCACGGGGCCGCCCTCTCCGACGAGGAGCTGAAGGACGTCGAGGGCCTCGTCAACGAGTGGATCTACCGCAACGACCCGGTGCGCCCGATCACGACCACCCTCGACGAGGCCCGTGGCCTGGGCGCGATGGCGCTGTTCGGGGAGAAGTACGGCGACATCGTGAGGATGGTCCAGATCGGCGAGGGCGAGTACTCGCGCGAGCTGTGCGGTGGCACCCACGTGCGCAGCACGGCGGAGATCGGGGCCTTCCGGATCCTCAGCGAGACCTCGAGCTCGGCCAACGTCAGGCGCATCGAGGCCCTCAGCGGACCGCCGGCGGTCGAGCTGCTGCGCGCTCACGACCTGCTGCTGGGCGAGATCGCCTCCGAGCTCCGGTCCCGCCCCGAGGACGCCCCCGCAGCCCTGAGCACCGTGGTGGCGGCCCGCAAGGAGCTCGAAAAGGCCGCCCGCAAGGACTCCCCGGGGTCGTCGGTGGACATCGACGAGCTGCTCGCCCGGGCCGAGGAGGTGGACGGGGCCCGGGTGCTGCTGACGACCGCCGAGGCCCCCGACCAGAAGGGCCTGCTCGAGCTCCTGGATCGCCTCAAGGGGCGCCTCGGGGACGGTGTGATCGTGCTCGCCGCCACCGGGGAGGGCCGCGTCAGCCTGGTCGCGAGCGTGTCTCCGTCGCTCGTCGAGCGCGGCCTGAAGGCGGGACAGCTCGTGAAGCTGGCCGCCGCCGAGGTGGGCGGCGGAGGCGGCGGACGCGACACCATCGCCCAGGCCGGGGGGCGCGACCCCGAGCGCGTCGGCGAGGCGCTCCGGAGCGCCCAGCGGGCCATCGTCGAGACGCTCGGGGGCGGATGAGCCCCGCCATCGCCCGGTGAGGGTGCTGGCACTCGACTACGGCTCGGCCCGCTGCGGGTGCGCGATCAGCGACCCCACCGGGACGATCGTGACGCCGATCGATCCGGTCACCCAGCCGGGCACACGCAGGGGCCTGGGACGACTTGCGGCGCTGGCGAGGGAACGCGGGGCCGAGCTGATCCTGGTGGGGCTCCCGCTGGGCCTCGACGGAGCCGACACGGCCCAGACGCGCGAGACGAGGGCGTTCGCGGAGCGGCTCGCGGGGAGGCTCGGGGAGGAGGTCCCGGTGCAGCTGTACGACGAGCGCTTCACCACCAGGATCGCCCAGCGCCTGGGCCGCGACTCGCGGGCCGCGGAGGACTCCCGCGCGGCCGCCCACCTGCTCGAGGACTGGCTGGCGGCGGGAGCCCGCTAGCTCCCGGTCCCGGGGGCCGTGGACGTTAAGGTCAATGCCCCCTTGTCCCGCGTGGAAGATCCCGGGCCCTCGCCGACGCGCGGGCCGCGCGAGCGCCCGCCGCGCCCGAGCCCGCACGAGAGGGCTCGCCGCCGGCGCCGGCGGCGGCTCATCCGCCTGGGCCTGGTGGTGGTGGCCGCGGCAGTGATCGCGGGGGCCGTGGTCGCCGTCGCCTCGCGCTCGCACACCCACACCGTGGCGACCCTCCCGAAGGTGGTGAAGGTCGTCATCCCGGAGGGGTCCACGCGCCTGGAGATCGCCCGCATCGCGGCCCACGACGGGCTCACCGGCAACTACCTGGACGCGTCCCGCAGCTCCCCGCTGCTGTCGCCGAGCTCCTACGGGGCTCCCGCCGGCACTCCGAACCTCGAAGGCTTCCTGTTCCCGGCCACGTACGAAATCTACGCCGGCGACTCCGTCGATCGCCTGGTGGAAGACCAGCTCCTCGCCTTCTCCGAAAAAGTCGGCCACAGCCTCGATGCCCGCGCCAAGGCGCTGCACCTGACCCCGTATGAGCTGCTGACGCTCGCCTCGCTGATCGAGCGCGAGGCGGTGATCCCCGGGGACCGCCCCAAGATCGCCGCCGTGGTCCTCAACCGCCTGGCGGCAGGCGTTCCGATCGGAATCGACGCCTCCATCTACTTCGCGCTCCAGGTCGCCCGCAACGATCCAGACGTGAGCGGAGAACTGACGCAGTCGGACCTGCAGATCGACTCCCCCTACAACACCCGCACCCACAAAGGCCTCCCGCCGACCCCGATCTCCAACCCGGGCATCGCCTCGCTGCTGGCGGCCGCCCACCCCACCCACGCGGCGTA
Source organism: Solirubrobacteraceae bacterium (assembly GCA_035506775.1). GTDB lineage: Bacteria > Actinomycetota > Thermoleophilia > Solirubrobacterales > Solirubrobacteraceae > Palsa-744. The sequence continues at coordinate 3,417 of DATJOU010000290.1, forward strand.
CATGTACTACGTGGCCGGGGCCGACGGCTGCGGCGAGCAGAAGTTCTCGGTCACCGCCGCTCAGTTCGAAGCGGACGTCGCCAAATACAAGGCCGCCGTGGAAGCCAACGGCGGCAAGCCCCCGGTGTGCAGGCACCCGTGAGCACCCGCCTCGGTGTCCTCGGCTGGCCCGTCGCCCACAGCCGCTCCCCGGCGATGCAGAACGCGGCCCTCGCCGAGCTCGGGCTGGACGGGTGGCACTACCAACGCCTGCCGGTCCCGCCGGAGCTGTTCGAGCAGACCGTCACCGCGCTCCCTGCGGCGGGGTTCCTCGGGGCCAACGTGACGATCCCCCACAAGCAGGCGGCGCTCGCGCTCGCCACCACCGCCAGCGCCACGGCGCGGGAGATCGGTGCGGCGAACACGCTGACGTTCACGCCCGACGGGGCGATCGCGGCTGAGAACACCGACGCCCCGGGGCTGCTCGAGGCGCTCGGCGTCCCGCCCCGGGGCATGGGTGCCCAGGTGCTCGGCGCCGGCGGGAGCGCGAGGGCGGCCGTGTGGGCCCTGCTGCAGGCCGGGGCGGCCGAGGTCTGGGTCTGGAACCGCACCCGCGAGCGGGCCCTCGAGCTGGCCCGCGAGCTCGGTGCGACGGCGGTCGAGCGCCCGCGTGCGGCGGACCTGCTCGTCAACTGCACGGCGGTGGGGCTCCCACGGCACGTAAGCCCCCCGACAGAGGGGTCCGATGCGCCCCTCGAACCCTCGGCCACCGGGCACCCAACACTCAACCAAGTCGAGCTGACGTTCGATCAGGTCGGTAGGTACCCCTATGTCGTGGACCTTGCCTACAGCCCGGGAGGAACAGAGCTGCTCCGAGCAGCCAGAGCCCAGGGGGCCCAAACGGTCGACGGGCTCGACGTCCTGGTGGCACAGGGGGCCCTCAGCCTGGAGCTGTGGACGGGGCGCAGCGCTCCCAGGGAGCTCATGCAGCGAGCGGCACGGGGCGGATCGCAGCCAGCCTGAGCGGGATGGGCGGGACGGCGGCCGTGGCTGAGCCCCAGCCCCGCGAACCCGAGGTGGAGCTCGTCGACAAGGACGCCGGCGAGGGTGAGCACGAGCCGGTCGTGGCGATGGCCTCCGGGGACCCCGACGGCGGCGCCCACGAGGACGGGGACGCCTCTGGGGGCTCCTCCCGCGGAAAGGGCTCCCGCGGCTCCCGGGGCGGCAACCGGCGCTTTCTCACCGATGTGATCGTCGAGCTCGGCCTCGCCTCACGGGCGGCGGTCGACGAAGCCCTCGAGGTGGCCCGCAACTCCGGCACCGCCCCCGAGCGGCTGCTGCTGGAGAGCGGCGCCCTCACCCAGGACGGCCTCGCGCGGGCGCTGGCCGAGCGCTACGGGCTCGAGCACCTCGACCTGACCGCCTACCAGGTGGACATGACGGCGGCGAACCTGGTCAGCACGCCGGTGGCCAGGCGCCACACCGCCCTCCCGGTGGGGTTCGCGGACGAGCACACCCTGCTGGTGGCGATGGCCGACCCGTCGAACGTGCTCGCGATCGACGACATGGCGATCATGACCGGCTACGACGTCCGCGTCGCGGTCGCCCCGCCGGAAGACATCGCAGCCCTGATCTCGAAGCTGAACCGGCTCGAGGACGTCGTCGAGGGGCAGGCTGACGAGGACGCCGAAACCGACGGCGACGGGGCCGAGGTCGTAGCCCTCCACGACGGCTCCGAGGACGCCCCGGTCGTCAAGCTCGTCAACCAGCTCGTGGCCCAGGCCGTCGAGCGCGGGGCCTCCGACCTCCACCTGGCCCCCGAGGGCAAAGAAATCCGGGTCCGGTTCCGAATCGACGGAGTGCTCCAGGACATCACCACCGTGCCCCGCAAGATGGCGGGCGGCGTCGTGTCCCGCATCAAGATCATGGCCGACCTCGACATCGCCGAGCGGCGCGTCCCCCAGGACGGGCGCATCGGGCTGACGATCGACGGCAAGCACGTGGACCTGCGTGTGGTGACGCTCCCGAGCGTCAACGGCGAGGGCGTGGTGATGCGCATCCTCGACAAGTCGAACGTGATGTTCGAGCTCGACAAGCTCGGCATGGCGGCCCCCGAGCGCGAGCGCTTCGAACGCGCCTGCCGCGAGACCCACGGGGCGATACTCGTCACCGGCCCGACGGGCTCGGGGAAGTCCACCACCCTGTACGCGGCGCTGGCGCTGCTGAACACGCCCGAGAAGAACATCATCACGGTCGAGGACCCGGTCGAGTACGAAGTCGACGGCATCACCCAGCTCCAGGTCGCTCCGAAGGCCGGCCTGACGTTTGCGGCGGGGCTCAGGGCGATGGTCCGCGCGGACCCCGACGTGATCATGGTGGGGGAGATCCGCGACAAGGAGACCGCCAAGATCGCGGTCGAGTCGGCCCTCACGGGGCACCTGGTGCTCTCGACGCTCCACACCAACGACGCCCCCTCGACGATCACGAGGCTGGTGGAGATGGGGGTAGAGCCCTTCCTGGTGGCCTCGGCGCTCGACTGCATCGTGGCCCAGCGCCTGGCAAGGATGCTGTGCCGCCACTGCAAGCAGCGCACGATCATCTCCGCCGAGGCCCTGCGGGAGAACGGGTTCAGCGGCCGCATCGAGCTGGAGGCCTACGAGGCGGTCGGGTGTTCGCGCTGCGGTGGCACCGGCTACAAAGGCCGGATCGCCGTGTATGAGGTGATGCGGATGAGCTCCGAGCTGCAGACCCTGGCGCTCGAGCGCAGGACCGCCGAGGCATTTCGCGAAGTGGCCGTCCGTGAGGGGATGACGAGGCTCCGCGACGACGGCCTCGACAAGGTTCGCCAGGGCCTCACCTCGATCGCCGAGATCACCCGCGTCATCGGCAGCGGCTGATCGCGGGCGGCGGGCGGCTCGGATATCCGTCCAGGTGGTGCCCAAACGGGGGCTGGGGCTGCTGCCGGGGGCCGATGGGTGGCCCATGGACATCGATTTCGCAGACCTGCTGATGGAGGTCGTCAACCGCCGCGCCTCCGACCTCCACCTGAGCGTCGGAGCCCACCCAACCGTCCGCGTCCGCGGCGGCCTTGCCCCGCTCACCGAGTACCCGAAGCTGTCCTCCACGGACACGCGCGAAATCGTGTACTCGATCCTCACCAGCGAGCAGCGCCAGCGCCTGGAGACCGACTGGCAGCTCGACTTCGCCTACTCGGTGCCCGGTCACGCCCGCTTCCGTGTCAACGCCTACTTCCAGCGTGCCTCGCTCGGCGCCGCCTTCAGGCTGATCCCCTTCGGTCTCAGCTCGATCGACGACCTCGGCCTGCCGTCGGTGGTCCACGAGATGGCCCGCAGGCCCCGCGGCTTCGTGCTCGTCACGGGTCCCACCGGGTCGGGCAAGTCCACCTCACTGGCGGCCATGATCGACGAGATCAACAGCACCCGCGAGGAGCACATCCTCACGATCGAGGACCCGATCGAGTTCCTGCACGGGCACAAGAAGTGCATCGTCAACCAGCGCGAGCTCGGCGCCGACGCGCAGAGCTTCGGGGCCGCCCTGAAGGCCGCCCTGCGCCAGGACCCCGACGTGATCCTGGTCGGCGAGATGCGAGACCTCGAGACGATCAGCACCGCGCTGACGGCGGCCGAGACCGGCCACCTCGTGTTCGGCACCCTCCACACCCAGGACACCGCCCAGACGATCGACCGCATCATCGACGTGTTCCCGTCCTCCCAGCAGGACCAGGTCCGGGTGCAGCTGTCCGTCGCGCTGCAGGGCATCATGACCCAGCAGCTGGTCCCGACCTCCGACGGCTCCGGAAGGGTGGTCGCCTGTGAGGTCCTCGTCCCCACCCCGGCCGTGCGCAACCTGATCCGGGAGGGAAAGACCCACCAGATCTACTCCGTCCTGCAGACCGGCGCCAGCGTCGGGATGCAGACCATGGACACGGCCCTCGCCGGGTTGGTGCGCGAAGGCAAGATCACCCAGCGGCTCGCCGAACAGCGCTCCACCACGCCGGAGGAGCTGAGGCGACTGCTCGGGGCTCCGTCGCTGGCGGCCGCCTAGGCCACGTGCCATGAGCACCTACGTCTTCAAGGCCCTCGACCTCGCGGGGGGCAAAGCCAAGGGCGAGGTCGAGGCCGACTCCAAGCAGGCCGTCTCGGACCAGCTCAAGGCCCGCGGCCTGATCGTCCTCGACATCTCCGACAAGCACGGCTCGAAAGAGATCGAGCTCGCCTTCCTGAAGCGCGTGAAGGCGACCGAACTGGCCGTCTTCTCGCGTCAGCTCTCGACCATGATCTCCTCGGGGATGAGCATCCTGCGGGCCCTGTACGTGCTCGAGGAGCAGACCGAGAGCAAGTTCCTCAAAGAAACGATCGTGTCGGTCCGCAAGGACGTCGAGGCCGGCCTGCCGCTCAGCGACGCGATGGCGCGCCATCCGAAGGTGTTCAACCAGCTGTTCATCGCCATGACCCAGGCGGGGGAGACCGGCGGTGTGCTCGAGGACGCCCTGCTGCGGATCGCCGACCAGCTCCAGAAGGACGCGGCCCTCAGGCGTCAGATCAAATCGGCGATGATCTACCCGACGATGGTGATCATCTTCGCCGTCGGCGTGATGCTCGCCCTCGTGGGCTTCCTGGTGCCGGTGTTCGTCGGGGTCTTCAAGCAGTTCGGTGGTGAACTGCCGTCCCTGACGAAGGTCTCGGTGTTCCTCTCGGAAGTGGTGACCGGATACTGGTGGGCGCTGTTCTTCGGCACGGCAGGGGCGATCACCCTGTTCGTGAGGTGGAAGAAAACCCCCTGGGGACGGCGTCAGTGGGACAAAATGATCCTCCACGTGCCGATGAAGATCGGCGGCATCGTCCAGCAGGTCGCGGTCGCGCGCTGGTCGCGCACGCTGTCCTCCCTCACGGCGGCCGGCGTACCGCTGCTGCAGGCGCTGGAGATCACCGGCAAGACCGGTGGCAACACCGTCGTGGAAGAGTCGATGGACGGCGTGATCGCGTCAGTCAAGCGCGGGGGCACGATCGCCGCGCCGCTGGCTCAGGCGAAAATCTTCCCTGCGATGGTCACCCACATGGTGGGCGTCGGCGAGGAGACGGGTGCGTTGGACCACATGCTCGCCCGCATCGCCGAGTTCTACGAGGAACAGGTCGAAGCGTCGGTGAAAGCGCTGACCTCGATCCTCGAGCCGATCATGATCATCGTGATCGGTGGAATGGTCGGTTTCATCGTGATCTCGATGTACCTACCGCTGTTCGAAGTCTACAACCGCATCGAATAGGCCGGGGCGGGCTTGCGGCCCGTAAACACTGGCCGAAACTGGCCTAGGCGGGTGTAGTTGTCACCGGCTTGTCACCGAGAATCGCGGCCTTCTGAGGTCGCCGGCGGACGGGGCTAAAGGCTCCTGGTCAGCTGTATCAGAGCCAACCCCTTGGTTGTTTTCCCAAGGTAATGGTCGTACTCCGTGTCCAGCCCGGAATACGCGACGGGGATGGGGAAGAGATGTCGGTGGACACTCAACACGACCGTGGACGATCCGGCAGCCGGATCCGTGATGGATCTCCAGCTGAGCGAACCGGAGATGATGTGTTCCCCCGATTCCAGCGAGCAGCTGCCCGTCGCTTCCTCAACCGACCCCAGCGGGTTGAGGAAGCTGCACGCGTGCGTCGCCGTGTTGACCACGATGTACCCCAGGGGGCCCGAGAATTCGGTTTTGTCGACCCAGACGGTGTACGTCCTCTCGGCTGCCGGGCTCGTTGTCGCGACTGGCTCTCCGGCAGCCGGCGCGACCGCCGAGCCAAGCGAGCCCCCAAGGACACCTGCGGCGATCGCCGCGACCGAAACTGTACGTAGGCGTAGCACCTTGTCTCCCTTCCCTGTGGCCCTTGACAAGAGCGCTCGGCGAGCCGGGGGTGCCGACTGAACCAACCACCGGGCAGAATGCTCGACAGCGGCTCACGCTCCCCTCTAGCCGCTGCCAATGCCGGGAGGGAGAAAGGGCGCTGGATCCCCCGGGAGCGTCCGGCGGCGAGCATCGGTGCCACAGTCCGCCCAGAGAGGGCATCGGTGCCCGCGCGGGGCCAATCTAGGCCGCTCGTTCTCCCCGGGTCAAGTGGGGTGACCAGGATCTTCACACCCCAAAGATTTGAGGGGGCCCCGCAGGGGCCCCCTCAATGCGTACCAACCCAACGGGCGCCGGATGTCCGACGCCTCGAGAACAGCTGTCGTCATGTCCCGGGGCGGTCCTTACGAGAGGGCTCGTGACCTGGACCAAAGGACGGATCGCCGGCCTCGGCCGCGCCTGCGCCCGGCTCCACCGGCTCCACCCGCAGGTGGGCCTCGGAGCCGCTGCCGGACACGGCCAGCGAGGAGCGACCGGCCAGCAGGTCGAGCAGGGCCCCTCCCGCGACCTCCCGCCGCCAGCCCGAGAGCGTGCGCACGTCGGCCTCCCCGCCCGAGCGTACGGCGGTCACGATCGCCTGCAGCTCGGCCCTCGTGGCGAGCAGCTCATAGGCCAGCCCGGCCTTCCGTGCGCGGGCCCGCACGAGCGCCTCGGCGAGGGCCACCAGGGGCGGGTCGTCGGGCTTCGGAGCCGGCGGTCGGGGAGCGACGGAGATGCTGTCCTGGGGACGCTCGGTGCCCCGCCGGATCACGTCCAGCAGCTCGGCCCCCCGGCGCCCTCCGACGCCCCCTCCCAGGCCCCGGATGCGCCCGAGGGCCTCGCGCGATGAGGGGCTGCGGCGGGCCAGCTCGACGAGCGTGGCGTCGCTCAGGACGCCCTGGACGGGGCGGTTCTGGCGCTCGGCGACGGACTCCCTCCAGCCCACCAGCTCGCGCGCGACGGCTGTGGCCCGGGCGCCGAGCCCGGCGACCCGGGGTAGGCGCCGCAGGATCGCCTCGGGGTCGCGCTCGTCGCTGGACCGGGCCACCGCCTCGCACTCCTCGAGCGCCCATTGCAGCCTCTCCAGCTCCTGCAGGCGTCCTTCGAGCACGTCCGCGAGCTCGAGCAGGTGGACGACGTCCTCGCGCGCGTAGGCGACCTGCTCGGCCGACAGGGGGCGGGTGTCCCAGCGGGTGAAGCTCGCGGTCTTGGCGAGCCGCAGGCCCAGCAGGGCGCTCAGCAGCGAGTCGTAGGAGCTCTGGGCCCCGAGTCCCGCGAACCCGGCCGCGACCTGCGTGTCGAACACGTTCGTGACCTCGGCCCGGAAGCGCCGGCGCAGCAGGGCCACGTCCTGGCGTCCGGCGTGCACCACAATCCGCACCATCGGGTCGGCCAGCACCTCGGCCAGCGGGGAACCATCGAGGTCGTCCTCGAGGGGGTCCAGGATCATGATCCGCTCATCGGGTCCCTGGCCCTCGGGAATCGCCAGCTGGACCAGGCACAGCAACGTCCGGTAGCGCCCCTCGCCCATGAACTCGGTGTCCAGCGCGAGCCTCCCGGCCGCGCGTGCGCCGGCCGCCAGCTCGTGCAGGCGCTCGCCCTGGGCGGGATCGCTCACGGCTCCCACACCCGCGCGGGCGCTACCCTGGGCGGCTCGTGGCCGACGAGACAGCAAGCGTGGACGGGGGCAGCGACGGTTCGGATGAGTCGCGGGAGTGTATGCCCTGCGGGGGCAGCGGTCAGCTGATCTCGAACCTGGGAGGAAGCCCGAAAAACGTCTCCTGCCCGTGGTGCGCGGGGACCGGGAAGCGCCAGCCCAACGTCGACGCCCAGGCCGCCTGGCGGGAGCGCCGCGAGGCCGAGTCCGCAGACGGCGGGACCGCCGCCGAGGGTGCCTCGTCCGGGGACCCGGCAGCGCCCTCTGAGAGCCCCTCCGAGGGCTCCGGCGCTCAGGCCGCCCCCGGCTCGCCCACGGCCCAGTAGCGACGCCGGCCGCCCCGCGCGGCCAGGCGACCGCGAGCAGCGTGGCAACTGCCCGAAAGGGCCCACCCGCCCGGTTCTCGGGGGACGACCTCCGGGACTTCTACGGACGGCCTCGTGTCATGCGTCCAGCGCCTCGTGCGCGGTTCAAGGCGACCACGGGGGGAGTCGATGGGGCGTCTGACATGCCAGAACCGCGGTGCTAGGCAGAGCGTCCGAGTGATGCGTAGCCAAGCCGGCGTCCCCCAGATCCAGGAACGGTGAGGGGGGCGTATCGCAATCAGGTGATCACCACGGGGCTGGCGCCCAACAGACAAGTCAGGAGTAATTCCAATGTTCAACCGACTGCGCCAGCGCACCAACGACGAGGGTGGCTTCACCCTTATCGAGCTCTTGGTCGTGATCCTGATCATCGGCATCCTTGCCGCGATCGCCATTCCCTCGTTCCTGTCCCAGAAAAGCAAGGCCACCGCGTCGCAGGCGAAGGAGCTTGCGCGTACGGCCGAGACGACGGCCGAGACGTACGCGACCGACAACAACGGCTCGTACGCAAACATCTCGACCAAAGTCCTCCACGAATACGAGCCGTCGATCGTGACCGCCAAAAACGGCAAAGAAGCCTACCTGAAGGAAGCGAAAGAAGTCTCCACCGGCGCCGGCTACTACGTCGAAGCCGAAGGCACCGAAGGCGCCGTCTTCAAGATCGAACGCAACAAAGAAGGCGAAATCACCCGTTCCTGCACGCCTGTGAAGGTCGGGTCCGGCTGTTCGACCGGAAGCTGGTAGCCGACGCTCGGGTCCGGGGTCCCGTGTCTCGGGACTCTCGGCCCGCTCGGGTTTGAAACTGAGAGGGGCGGCCTTCGGGTCGCCCCTCTCTTTTCGTGCAGCCTGGACGCTCTCGCTGCATCTGCGGGTTTCCCACAACGGCGCGTCGTCCGACGGTACGGCGCGCGCAAACCCCGATCGGGACGCCGTTGCCGGGTCATCGGGGAGGGCCGCTGAGGTCCTTTGGGTCCGTGATTGGTCCATCTGTGGTTGCAACGCTCAATTCGGGGGAAGGGCCTGCCGATGCGGGTGACAAAGGCCAGTGCCGAGGTGAAGGCAGCGCCACGTGTGGTGCACGGCAAAGCCAGGAGTCACTTCGAGTCAGCACAAACGGACTCCGCCGCGACTGAGCGGTCACCGAAGGACTGGCACCCAAACACAAGCAAGTGCCAGGAGATCCACAAATGCTCAACCGACTGCGCCAGCGCTCGACCGACGAGGGTGGGTTCACCCTTATCGAGCTTCTGGTTGTGATCCTGATCATCGGCATCCTTGCCGCGATCGCCATCCCGTCGTTCCTGTCCCAGAAAAGCAAGGCCACCGCGTCGCAGGCGAAGGAGCTTGCGCGTACGGCTGAGACCACGGCCGAGACCATCGCCACCGACAACAACGGCTCCTACAAAGAAGTCACGCCGGAAAAACTCCACGAATACGAGCCGTCGATCGTGACGACCAAAAACGGCAAAGAAGCCTACCTCGAGGAAGCTAAGGAACTCTCGAGCGGTGCCGGCTACGAAGTCGTCGCCGAAGGTACCGAAGGCGCCAAGTTCAAGATCGAACGCAACAAAGAAGGCGAAATCAAACGTACCTGCGAACCCGTCAAGGTCGGCTCCGGCTGCTCGAGCGGAAGCTGGTAAAGCGGAGCCCGGGCCGAGAGCCCGATCTGGTTTGAATCGAGCAGGGGCGGCCTCCGGGCCGCCCCGCTTGTATCCGGATCCGGTGGCGGCGTGACGGAGACCTCGTCATCCGCCCAGGAGCCTCCGCGGCGCTAATGGGAGATCAGGGAAATGTCGAAGAGACCGTTGATGAAGAGACTCGAATCTCAGCTTGGGCGCGAGGACGCCTTTACGCTCATCGAGCTCCTGGTCGTGATCCTGATCATCGGGATCCTGGCCGCGATAGCGATTCCGTCGTTCCTCGACCAGAAGAACAAGGCCGATGACGCCACGGCGAAGGAACTCGTCCGCGCGGCGTCACAGGCGGCTGAGACCTACGAGACCGACCACTCGGGAAACTACATCGGTGTGACCCGCGAAGGACTCCACGAACTGGACGCCTCGCTGCAGCTCGTGGAAGGCGGCAACAACGCCTACCTGAGCAGCGCCGAAGAATATGAAAAAGGGCAGGGCTACGTCGTCACGGCGACGGCGCCCACCACCAAAGACACCTTCACCATCACCCGCACCGGGAACGGCGAATTCCTGCGCACCTGCACAGGCTCGAAAACGTCCGGTGGGTGCCGTACCGGCAGCTGGTGAGGCCGTAGGTCGGGGCGGGGAGGGCACACCGCCCACCCCGCTTCCGGCTCAAGGTGTGGGCGGCCCCCGTCGATGATCTGAACGTGGCAGAGGCAGCTACATTGGCCGGCCTGATGGGCGCGATCATCGGCTCGTTCCTGAACGTCGTCGCCTACCGGCTCCCGCGCAAGGAGTCCCTGGTGAAGCCGAGGTCTCACTGCACGGGCTGCGGCGCTCCGGTCAAGCCGTACGACAACATCCCCGTGCTGTCGTGGCTGCTGCTGCGCGGCCACTGTCGCAGCTGCGGAGCGTCGATCTCGGTGCGCTACCCGCTCGTGGAGGCGCTCACCGCCGTGCTCTGCGTGGGTGCCGTGCTGGTCCACCATTCGGCTGTCTCGATCACCCTCAGCATCCTCGTGATCCTGCTTGTGGTGCCGGTGGCCCTGATCGACCTCGAGTACCGCATCATCCCCAACCGCATGACGGCCGCCGCAGCGATCGCGGCGCTCCTGGTGGGCACCGCCCTGGACCCGTCCGGGGAGCCCGGGCGGCTGATCGCCGGCATCGCCGCGGGGGGCTTTCTGTTGCTGGCAGCGCTCGCATATCCCGCCGGCATGGGCATGGGGGACGTCAAGCTCGCCGGCGTCCTCGGGCTGATGCTGGGAGCGGCCGTCGCACCCGCGCTGCTGGTGGCCCTGCTCGCCGGCGTCGGGTTCGGAGCTTTCGTGATGGCCCACAGGGGCGTGGCGGCCGGACGCAAGACGGCAGTTCCGTTCGGTCCCTTCCTCGCGTTGGGGGCCGTTTTCGCCGTCTTCCTCGGCGATCCGGTCATTCACGCGTACACCAGCAACTTTCTGCACTAAAGCGCGCCCGGGCTGGCGCCGATACCCCCCCTGAGGCCCACCGCCCGGACCGCCCCCTCACGATGAAACTGCCCCAGCTCTCCACCCCTGACGCCCTCAAGAAGAAGCCGAGTCTCAGCGGCGTCAAGGCCCCGGACCTGAAGAACATGAAGGTGCCGGATCTCAAGAAGCTGAAGGTCCCCGACCTCACCGGCCTGAAGGTCTCCGACCTGGTCAACCTCGGCCTCGGCCGCGGTGGCGGCTCGGTCGTGGGACTCGACATCCAGCCGGGCTTCATCGCCGCCGCCCAGGGGCGCGGCAACGGCTCGGTGGTGGTGGACAAGGCGGCCGCCATGTCGCTGGCCCCCGACACCCTCCGTCACGGCGAAGTGAACGACGAGGGCCGTCTCGCCGAGGCGCTGCGCGAGCTGTTCGGCGAGAGCGGCCTGTCCAAGCGCGTCCGGGTCGGCATCGCCAACCAGCGGACGGTGCTGAGGACGCTCGAGCTGCCGCCTGTGACCGACGCCAAGGAACTCGCGGCGGCCGTCAACTTCCAGGCTCAGGAGCAGGTCCCGATGCCGCTCAACAACGCGGTCCTCGACTTCCAGGCCCTTGGAGTGGTCAACACTCCGGCCGGGCCTCGCCAGCAGGTCGTCCTCGTCGCGGCGCAGCGCGACATGGTCGAGCGACTGCTCAGCGCGATCGAGCAGGCGGGCCTGGTCCCCGTGGGGATCGACCTGTCCGCGTTCGCGTTGATCCGCTCGCTGTACACGCCCGAACCGCACGCTCCCGCCGAGGGCGAGGAGGGCGAGGAGGCACCCCGCGTCCTGTACCTGAACGTCGACGGCCTCACCAACCTCGCGATCGCCGAGGGGCCGGTGTGCCGCTTCACCCGCGTGGTCGGCGGCGGCATCGAGTCGATGGCCGCCGAGCTCGCCGCCAAGCGCGAGATCAGCACCCCCGAGGCGCGCGCGCTGCTGTTCGCGGCCAACCTCGCCGAAGCCGCCGCGGCCGAAGAATGGGGCCCTCCCGCGCCCGCCCAGCCCGCCCCGGAGATGACTCCGGCGGAGGCCATCGCGGACGAGCACGCCGCGGGCGACGCGGGCTCCGACAGCGCCGCTCCCGCCTCCGAGTTCCAGCTCGACCCGCCCGAGGACCCCTTCGCGGAACCGGAGCAGCCGACACACCACGCCGAGCAGCCCGCAACGCACCCCGAGCAGCCGCCCGCCGACTACGACGCCGGGGAAGCGATGAGCTACGAGGCCGCCTACGCCGAGACCGTCGCCTACGCCGGCAACCTCGCGAGCGACGACGACGAGGACGTCTACGGGGTCCTCGAGAGCGGCATCCGCGACATCTACGGGGAGGTCCGCAACTCGCTCGACTTCCACCGCTCACAGGAGGGCGGGGGAGACGTCTCCCACGTGGTCCTCAGCGGTGCGGCACAGGACATCCCCGGCTTCGCCGACGCCCTTCAGGCCGCCCTCGGCATCGAGGTCAGGCCCCGCGAAGTGCAGCTCGCCGCCAACTCCGGCGACACCGTCTCAGCCCACCGGCTGGCGGTGGCGGCCGGGCTGGCCGTCGAGGAGGTCGTCCGGTGAGGGCCGTCAACCTGATCCCCGTCGACCGCCGGGTCGGCGCCGGAGTCGGTCTCGGCCGCTCCCAGGGAGGCGCCTACGCCCTGCTCGGGGCCGTCGTGCTGCTGGCGCTGCTGGTGTTCGTGTACGGGAAAGCCTCCCACCAGGTCACGAGCGACAACTCCCAGACCGCGAAGGTCACCACGGAAGCCGAACAGGCACGCTCCGACGCCGGCGCGCTTGCTCGTTTCAACGGCCTCATCTCCGAGAGCGAGGCCCGTACGACGGCCGCCGAAACGCTCGTCGACACGCGCTTCGACTGGGCCCACACGCTCCACGAACTCGGTCGCGTGCTGCCTTCCCAGATCTCGCTCTCACAGCTCACCGGGACGGTCGTGGAGGCCAGCGAAACCAGCTCCAAGAAAAGCTCCTCCTCCTCTTCGAGCTCGGGTAGCAGCTCGAGCTCCTCCAGCTCCAGCTCGGGCACCTCCAAATCCACCGCCTCGTCGGTGACCTCCGCCACCCCCGCCGGCAGTCTCCCGAGCGTCACGCTCACCGGCTGCGCCACGAGCCAGACCTCGGTCGCACAGATGCTCCAGCGGATGAGGCTGATCGACGGCGTCAAGGAAGCGACGCTGACGAGCTCGGTGAGCTCCACCAGCAGCGGCACCGGCGGGTCCAACACGTGCCCGAGCCCGAACGCGACCTTCAGCGTCACGGTCCTCTTCGAACCGCTGCCGGCGGGTCCCCCGGCCGGCACCACCAACGTCTCCAACCCGGCCACGCCCGCGGGCGCCTCGGCCGGCGCCACCGGGGGTTCGAAATGAGTGCCCGTGACCGTCTCGTGCTGATGGGTGTGATCGCGGTCGCCGTCCTCGGCGTCGTGTGGCTGATGTTCATCTCGCCCGAGCGCAAGAAGGCGAGCCAGGCCGCCTCGGCGCTGGCCGCCGCCGAAGCGCAGCTCCAGAGCGCCCACAGCGAACTGGCGAGCGCCCGTTCGGCCCAGGCCAAGTACGCCGCCAGCTACTCCACGATCGTGCACCTCGGGAAAGCCGTCCCGACCACCCAGGAAGTCCCGTCGCTGATCAACGAACTCGCCCTCGCCTCCAAACAGAAGAAGGTCGAATTCGCCTCGATCGCCTCCTCCAGCAACGGCAAAGGCATCCTCGCTCCGACCGGTCCCTCGGCGGCCGAGGCGGCGGCGGCCGAAGGCGGCTTCCAGGAGGTGCCCTTCACGTTCATCTTCAACGGCACCTACTCGGGCCTCGAACAGATGCTCCGCCGCATCACGAGCTTCACCGCCCGGACCCCGTCCGGGGCCCTGGAGGTCAACGGCCGCCTGCTGACGATCCAGGGCGTGACCCTGCAGCCGGTCATCGTCTCGGGCCACACGAACTCCAATCCCCACCTGACCGCCACGGTCACCGCCACCGCCTACACGATGCCCCCCGAATCTCCCACGGCGGCCTCCGCCGGCGCCAGCGGAGCGACCCCGGCGAGCACGGGCTCCTCATCTGGCAGCGGCTCCTCGACCGCGTCCTCGTCCGCACCTCCAGCCGTGATCGGAGCAAAACCATGAACGCCGTGACCGACTACCTGCGAGCACTACGTGAGGACCTCCGCGACCGCCGCCTGCTGCCCCTGGTGGTGCTGGCCGGCGTCGCCATGGTCGGCGCGATCGCCTTCGTCGTCCTCGGCGGGTCGGGCGGCAGCTCGACCCCGACCACGGCCTCCACCGGCGCCGCGACGCCCTCGGGAGCAGCCGAATCGAGCAGCCTTCCGCTGAGCCACGACGACACCTCCAACGCGGTGGCCGAGACTACGGTCGGAACCTCCGTGCAGCACGGCGGCGGGTCTCGCAACCCGTTCGTGGTGCTCCCCAACGTCGCCGCCGCCGAAGCCGCGGCCGAAGCCAAAGCCAAAACCTCGACCTCCGAATCCTCGAGCGGCTCGTCCTCCGGCGGGAGCTCGAGCTCGGAACCGCCCTCCTCGAGCAGCGGCTCGTCCGGAAGCGGGGGCTCGTCCTCCGAAGGCTCCTCCAAATCCGGCGGCTCCTCGGGCGGCAAGAGCGGTGGCTCGAAGTCCAAGCCCTCAGAACCGAAGACGGTCTACGACGTGTCCGTCCTGTTCGGCGAAGTGACCCCCGGCACGTCCGGGCAGGGCGCCGGGCTGACGCCGTACGAAAGCCTGAAGCTGTACACGCCGCTCCCGTCCCAGGAAGAGCCCCTCGTGGTCTACCGGGGCGTCAGCAACAAGGGCAGGACCGCCACCTTCACGGTCGCCACCGAAACCATCCTGCAGGGCCCCGGCAAGTGCCTGCCGAGCGCCTTCGAATGCAAGGCGATCCAGCTCCAGGAAGGTCAGAACGAGCAGCTGCAATACCTCAAGCCGGGCACCCAGAACGTCCAGAGCTACGAACTGCGCCTCGTCAGCATCACGTCCTCGAACGCCTCCAAGGCGAGCGTGGCGAGCATCGTCAACGCGCAGTCGAGGGCAGGCATGGAGGTGCTGCGGCGGGCGAACCTGGTCGCCATCCCGGGCCTCGGGATGAGCTCGCTCGCGGGCGTGCTGGTCCCCACCTCCTGAGCCGCCTCCCGGCGACCGCCGGCCCGAGGCGGGCCCCGCCAGCCCGAGGGGGCGGGCGGGACGGCGAATAAGCTAGCTGGCAGTGTCAGTGCGCCTGATCACGGCCGGCGAGTCCCACGGGCCCGGCCTCACCTGCATCGTCGAGGGGCTCCCCGCCGGGCTCGAGCTGTCCGAGGAGGAGATCAATCGCGACATGGCCCGTCGCCAGCTCGGCCACGGCCGTGGCGGGCGCATGAAGATCGAGCGCGACAGCGCCCAGGTCACGGCCGGGGTGCGCCACGGGCGCACGCTCGGCGGCCCAGTCGCCCTGCAGATCGCCAACCGCGACTACGCCAACTGGGAGGAGCGGATGAGCCCCTGGCCGGGGTCGGAGGAGGTCGCCCAGGTCCACCTCCCGCGTCCCGGCCACGCCGACCTGGTGGGGACGCAGAAGTACAAGCAGAGCGACGTCCGCAACATCCTCGAGCGGGCATCCGCGCGGGAGACGGCGGCCCGGGTCGCCGGCGGGGCGCTGCTGAAGGCGCTGCTGGGGGCGGTCGGGGTCAGCATCCACTCCCACGTGATCCAGATCGCCTCGGTGTCGGCCCCCCCGAGTGAGGGTGCGCTCGCGGCGGAGGACTTCGACGCCGTGGACGAGTCGCCGGTCCGGTGTCTGGATGCCGACGCCACGCGGGCGATGGTCCGCGAGATCGACGACCTGAGGCGCGCCAACGAGTCGCTCGGTGGGGTCTTCGAGGTGCAGGCCTTCGGGCTGCTCCCGGGCGTCGGCTCGCACGTCTCCTGGGAGCAGCGCCTGGACGGCCGCCTGGCGATGGCGATCTGCTCGATCCAGGCGATCAAGGGCGTCTCCCTGGGGGACGCGTTCACGCTCGCGGGGCTCCCCGGCTCGGAGGCCCACGACGAGATCTTCTACTCGGCCGAGCGGGGCTACTTCCGCGAGACCAACCGCGCGGGCGGGCTCGAGGGCGGGATGACGAACGGCCTGCCGCTGATCGTGAGGGCGGCGATGAAGCCGCTGCCGACGCTGACCAAGCCGCTGCGGTCGGTCGACACGGAGACCCACGAGCCGGCCCAGGCGCTGCGCGAGCGGACCGACTCGTGCACCGTGCCGGCGGCCGGGGTGGTGGCGGAGGCGATGGTCGCCCTGGTGCTCGCCCAGGCCTACCGCGAGAAGTTCGGGGGCGACCACATCGACGACATGCTCGAGGCGGTCGACGCCTACCGGCAGCGGATCGGATGGCACTCGTCCTGATCGGGTTCATGGGCGCCGGCAAGTCCAGCGCCGCCCGTGAGCTCGCCGGTGCCGTCGGCGCCACCCCGCGTGACAGCGACGCGCTCGTCGTGCAGCGTCTCGGGCATCCGATCGCCGAGGAGTTCCGCCGTCATGGCGAGGACTCCTTCCGGGCCGTCGAGGAGGAGGTGGTGTGCGAGCTGCTGGCGGGGGCGGACGAGCGGACGGTCGTCTCGCTCGGCGGCGGGAGCGTGCTCTCCGGGCGGGTGCGGGAGGCCCTGCGGGGCCACACGACCGTGCTGCTCGACGTCGACCCGGCGAGCTGCTGGGAGCGGGTGGCGAGCGCCCGCATCCCCGGACAGCGCCCGCTGGTCAAGGACCGGGAGTCGTTCTTCGCCCTCCACGCTGCCCGCAGCGACGTCTACGAGGAGGTGGCCGACGCGATCGTGGTGGCTCCGGTTCGCGGCACCCTCGCCCACGCCGCCCCCAGCCTGCGCAAGCTCGCCGCCGCTCCCGCCCCGACGCGGATGCTGTGGGCCCGCTCGAGCGCCGGCGAGTACCCCGTGTTCCTCGCCACCGGCCTGCTGGCGGACGGCCGCGCCCTCACCCTCTGGCCGCTCGACCGGGGCGCCTCACGGACCTTCCTGGTCAGCGACCAGAACGTGGAGGTGCTCTACGGGGAGCTGCTCGGGACACACGCCGGGCGTCTCGGGATCCCCGCCGGGGAGGCCCACAAGACCGTGGCCGAGGCGGAACGGGTGTGGCGCGCCCTGCTCGCCGCCGAGCTCACCCGGGCCGACCACGTCGTCGCCCTCGGAGG
>DATJOU010000291.1:0-2369 GCA_035506775.1 Solirubrobacteraceae bacterium
GCCGACGAGCCCGTGGCGGTGCCGCTGCCGGCGTGGGCCACGCCCGTGACGGTGGCCGAGATGGAAGAGCTCGTCGGGCACGCCCGCGTGCTGATGCCCGACGTGACCGTGCAGATCCCGCCGAACCTCGCCAACTGGTGGGTGCAGCTGGTGCGCGTCGGCGCCGGCGATCTCGGCGGGCTGTCGGCCAACGGCGACCACATCTCCCCGGAGCACCCGTTCCCGTCCGTCCACCAGGTCCGCCGCCGTTTGCAGGAAGAGGGCTTCGCGCTGACCGAGCGCCTGTGCGTGTACCCGCAGTACATCGACCGCGAGTGGCTCTCGCCGGGGGTCCTCGACACGATCCGCTCGCGCTACTGGAGCTTCATCCCCCGCCGCGGGTCGGGGCGCACCGAGCCTCCGGCTCCGATCCGCCGCGACCTCGTGGCCGGGGCCGTCGAGCGGGCCCGCGACGGCGCCGGGCTGGCGCCCGAGGAGCTCACCGCGCTGTTCTCAGAGACCCGTCCCGAGGCGATCGAGGACATCCGCCAGGCGGCCGACGAGCTGAGGGCGGAGCTCGCCGGGGAGACGGTCACGTTCGTGGTGAACCGCAACATCAACGTCTCCAACGTGTGCACCGTCGGGTGCGCATTCTGCGGCTTCGGCCAGGGCAAGCGCTCGCCCGACGCCTACGAACACGACGAGCAGGAGTTCCTGCGGCGGGTGGGCGAGGCGGTCGACTACGGGGCCACCGAGATCTGCATCCAGTCGGGCATCCACCCGGACTGGACGCTCGAGGACTACCTCCACTGGCTGCGGGTCGCCAAGGGGGCGGCCCCCCAGCTGCACCTCCACGCCTACAGCCCGATGGAGATCGCCCACATGTGCGACATCTCCGAGCTGGAACCCGGGGAGGTGTTCGCGCGGCTGCGCGACGCGGGGCTCGGCTCGACCCCGGGAACGGCCGCCGAGGTCCTCCACGACGGCGTCCGTGAACGGATCTCCCCCAACAAGCTCCCGGTCGCCCGCTGGGTGGAGGTGATCGAGGCCTCACACCGCGCGGGTCTGCGCTCCACCGCGACGGTCATGTTCGGCCACATCGAGGAGCCGTGGGAGCTGGCCGAGCACATGCGGGTGGTACGCGGGCTGCAGGAACGCACCGGCGGGATCACCGAGTTCGTGCCGCTCTCGTTCATTCCCTTCCAGACCCTTCTCGGGCGCACCCACGGGGTCCAGGAGATCTCCCGCGAGGAGAACCTCAAGCACACCGCCGTCTTCCGCCTGGCGCTCGGACGCACGATCGCAAGCCTGCAGGCGAGCTGGGTGAAGATGGGCCTCGACGCTGCCACCGAGTCGCTGCGATGGGGTGTCAACGACCTCGGGGGGACGTTGATGGAGGAGTCCATCAGCCGTCTCGCCGGCAGCTACCACGGCACCCGCCTGGATCCCGACGAGCTGGTGGCGGCAGCCCATCGGGCGGGCCGTCCGGCGGCCGAGCGCACGACCCTGTACGAGGTCCGCCGCCGCTACCCGCTGGCCGAGCTGGCCGCGGCGTCCTAGCGGAAGAGGTCCTCCTCGGGCGGGCGCACGAGGGCCGCCGCACCGGGCCCGTCCTCGTCGCTGACGAACCGGTCGAGGCCCTCGAGCAGCACCACCGGCTCGCGCGAGTCCTTCCCGCGGGCGAGGTCGGCGGTGGCGGCGGCGGCGTCGGCGACGGCGAGCCAGGTGGCCGCAAGCACCAGCCCCTGGGAGTCCTCGCGGCCGCGCCAATCGTCCAGCGGCGCGAGCCCGGCCAGCCCGAGGGCAAGGTCGACCTGGCCGTGGCGCCAGGCGCGTCCGAAGCTGTCGCTGATGAGGATCCCCAGCCGGGCCCCGGTGAGCTCTCGCAGGCGGGCCCGCAGCGAGCGGGCCGACGCATCGGGGTCGCGGGGCAGCAGCACGAGCGTTTCCGGGTCGGCGACGTTGGAGGCATCCACCCCCGCGTTGGCGCACACGAAGCCGTGGTGGGTACGGCAGATCAGCACCCCGCGCTCGGCCCGCATCAGCTCGGCGCTCTGGTCGAGGATCACCTGCACCGCCCGTGGGTCCTTGCCCGTCTCGGGGGCGAGCTCGAGCGCCCGTGGGCCCGGGGTGACGTCCGCGAGGGACACGACCGCCCCCTCGCTCTTGGAGACGATCTTGTGGGCGATCGACACCACCATCCCATCGCGAAGCGGGGACTTGCCCGCCGCGGCGAGGATCAGCGCCGCCAGGTCGTCGCCCGGCCGGACCTCGGGGAGCCCCGCCAGCGCCCGCGCGCGAATGCCGGGCACGCGTCGTCAGCGCCCGCCGGCGCAGGCCGCAGGGGGGGTGGGGGCCGGCGTGGCGCCGGCCGCGAGCAGCGCCCGCGT
>DATJOU010000292.1:0-6903 GCA_035506775.1 Solirubrobacteraceae bacterium
GGAGCCGCTGGCGGCCGCCAAGCGCGAGCTGGCGGAGGAGGTCGGCTTCGGAGCCCGCAGCTGGGAGCCGATCCTCAGCTACTACACGAGCGCCGGCTTCACCGACGAGCGGGTGCACCTGTTCCATGCCCGTGACCTCTACGAGCACACCGCCGAGAGCGGGGAGGAGGAGCGCATCGAGGTCGTCCCCTGGCCGCTGGCGGAGCTCGACGACGCGATCGCCCGGACGCGGGACGGCAAGACGCTGATCGGCCTGCAATGGCTCGCCCGCAGCCTGAACGGAGCCTTGCACCCCCAAGGAGCGACAGGGAGGCGGGCGAACAGCTGAGGGGATGACCGCAGCCGCCAGCCCCCCGACCCCCGCCGGCGCCACCGGCAGGGGTGCGGTGGAACGGCTGATCGGCGACTTCCTCGCCTACATGGAGCTCGAGCGGGGCCTGTCCCGCAACACGCTCGAGGCCTACCGCAGCGACCTGCTGCAGCTCGCCGCCTTCCTCCACGAGCGCCACCTCGACGTGCTCGAGGTGGGCCACGCCGAGCTCAGCGCCTTCTTCGCCGAGCTGTCCGGGGGGGACGGGGAGAGTCCCCCGGTGGCTCCCTCGACGCTGGCCCGCAAGGTGGCCTGCGTGCGCTCCTTCTACCGCCACCTGCGCATGGACGGGGTGATCGAGCACGACCCCACGGCCGAGCTGCGGGGGCCCCGCAAGGGCCAGCGGCTGCCGAAGGTGCTGTCCCGCGACCAGGTCGCGAAGCTGATGGCCTCCCCGCGGGGCGACGACCCGCTCGCCCTCCGCGACCGGGCGCTGCTCGAGCTGATGTACGCGTGCGGCCTGAGGGCCTCTGAGGCGATCGACCTTGAGCTGTCCGACGTGGGCTTCGAGGAGGGCCTGCTGCGGGCCCGGGGGAAGGGCTCCAAGGAGCGGATCGTGCCGATCGGCTCCCGCGCCCTGGCGGCACTCGGGGCCTACTGCAGGGGCGGCCGTCCGGTGCTGCAGGGGACCGCCCCCCAGTCGCGCCTGTTCCTCAACCGCCGGGGGGCCCCGCTGACCCGGCAGGGCCTCTACAAGATCGTCCAGGGCCACGC
This sequence comes from Solirubrobacteraceae bacterium, assembly GCA_035506775.1. Lineage (GTDB taxonomy): Bacteria > Actinomycetota > Thermoleophilia > Solirubrobacterales > Solirubrobacteraceae > Palsa-744. Next base: position 1,085 of record DATJOU010000292.1, read on the forward strand.
CCGCCGCGTCGGGCTCGAGCACCAGATGAGTCCCCACACGCTGCGCCACACCTTCGCCACCCACCTGCTCAGCGGTGGCTGTGACCTGCGCTCGCTGCAGGAGATGCTCGGCCATGCCGACCTGGCCACCACCCAGCTCTACACCCACCTGTCCGCCGACCGCGTCAAGGACGCGTACTTCGCGGCCCACCCCCGCGCCCGGCGCTGATCGGGGCCCCTCGGGGGTTGGCCCCGAGCATAAGCTGGATGGGTGCCCGAGCTTCCGGAGGTGGAGACGATCAGGCATCAGCTGGCGCCCCTGGTGGAGGGACGCACGATCGAGCAGGTCGAGGTCCTCGACCCGCGCTGGTCGCGGCCGCTCGCGCCCGGGGAGCTCGAGGACGCCCTGCGCGGGCGCCGGATCCTGCGCCTGGGCAGGCGCGGGAAGTATCTGGTGTGGGAGCTGTCGGACGACGTCTACCTGGCCCAGCACCTGCGCATGACGGGAGCGGTGCTGGTGGAGCCCGACCCCGAGCCCGTCCACACGCGCGTGCGCCTGGTGCTCGGTCCGCGACGGTCCTCCTCCCGTGACCGCCTGCAGCTGGTGGTCAGCGACCCGCGGCGTTTCGGGACCGGCGAGCTGCTGCTCGGAGCAGAGGAGCTCGAGCGCTTCTTCGACTCGCGGCTGGGGCTCGAGCCGTTCGACCCCGGCTTCACCACCGCCCACCTGCGCGGCCTGGCGCGGGGGCGGCGTGCACCGATCAAGTCGCTGCTGCTCGACCAGAGGCGGGTGGCGGGGGTCGGCAACATCTACGCCGACGAGGCCCTCTTCCGAGCCGGGATCCATCCGCTGAGGGCCGCCGGGACGCTCTCCACCGAGCAGCTCGAGCGGCTGCGGGAGGGGGTGATCGGCTCGCTCAGCGCCGGCATCGACGCCCGCGGGGCCTCGATAGACGACTTCCGCCACGTGGACGGCGTCAAGGGCTCATTCCAGGACCAGTTCCTAGTGCACCTGCGAGCCGGCGAGCCGTGCATCCGGTGCGGAACCCCGATCGTCAAGATCTCCGCGGCGGGGAGGGGGACCTACGTGTGCGAGCGCTGTCAGCGCCCGCCGAGGGGGCGGCGCGGCACGACCGCCGCTCGCCGTGGCGCCGGCTGAGCGCTCAGGCCGCCAGCAGCTCGCCGAGGCGTCCGTCGTCGTCGGCGGCCTGGAGCTCGGCGTAGCCCCCGGCTAGGCGCCCGTCGACGGTGACCTGGGGGAAGGTCATCATCCCGGTGCGCTGGACCAGCTCCACGCGGCCGGCGGGGTCCTTCGTGAGGTTGACCTCGGTGAACTCCACGCCCCGTGCGCTGAGGAGACCCTTCAGCTTTCTGCAGAAGGAGCACGGGTCGGTCGTGTAGAGCTTGATATCAGCCATTACTTCATAAAGTATAGCAAGGCGCCGGGGTGCTCCGGCGGGGGATCTAGACTCGCTCAGGATATGCCAGGACCGGTGAGGACCGAGGCGGTCGTGCTGCGCTCGATGCGCTACGGGGAGGCCGACCGCATCCTCCACGTGTACACGCTGCACCGGGGGAGGGTGAGCGCGATCGCGAAGGGGGTCAGGCGGGCCCGGAGCCGCTTCGGGGGACGCCTGGAGCCCTTCTTCCGGCTACAGCTGGAGCTCCACGAGGGCAGGGGGGAGCTGCTGACCGTGACCGGGGCCCACACGGTGGACGCCCACGCTCGACTGCGGGGCGACGCGCGGGCCCTCGACGGTGCCTCGCGGGCCTGTGATGCGGTCGGCCGCCTGTTCGAGACCTCCGAGCCCCACCCGGCCGTCTTCCACCTGCTGTGCCGTCAGCTCGCCCTGCTCGACGAGCGGGCCGGGCCCTCCGCCGCGTCCACGGCGTCCACGGGGTCCACCGGGCCCTCCGGGGCCGCCGTGGCGTGGGCGCAGGCGCTCGCGTTCCGGCTGAAGCTGCTGCTCGCCGCCGGGCTGGCTCCCCAGCTGGGGGCCTGTGCCAACTGCGGCTCGGGGGAGCACCTGGTCGGCTTCTCGGGGGCGGCGGGGGGAGTCGTGTGCAGCGCCTGCGAGGCGGGCTCCTTCGCGCTCTCGCAGGAGGCGCACGGGTTCATGACCGAAGCGCTCGGGCGGGCCCTGGCCGAGACCCCGGTGGCGAGCGACCCGGCGCTGCGGCAGGCCGAGCGGGCGATCTCCGCGACGGTCGAGCACCACGCCCACGTGCGCCTGGCGCCGGCGGCGGCCGCGTAGGCGAGCCCCGCGATCCGGGCCGCGCGCGGGTGCCCTCGGGGATCGCGGCTATCTTTCTCCCCCGATGGACGAGGGCCTGCCGATCTCCTACGAGGTGCTCCACGAGGGGATTCCCGTGTACTCCAGCGACGGGCAGCGGGTGGGGACCGTGGGGGCCGTACTCAGCGCCCCCGAGGAGGATGTCTTCCACGGGCTGCTGATCTACGACGACGCCAAGGACATCCGCTTCGTGGAGGCGTCGTCGATCGCCTCGATGCACGAACAGGGGGTGGACCTGCGACTCGACGCCGCCGCGGCCCGTCAGCTGCCCCCGCCCGAGCACAAGGCGCCCGTGTTCAGCGAGGACCCGGGGGAGCAGACCAAGTGGAGCCACCTGGTGCACAAGTTCACGCGGCGGGGGTACGACTGGAAACGGGAGCACTGAGCGAGGGCGCCCCCGGGACGGTAGGGGCAGGGTTCGCGGCACGGATCGCGGCCCAGGAGCAAGAGCTGCTCTCCCCGCTGGCGGCGCGCTCCTACCCCGCCCGCAGGCAGCACCCGGAGGAGGACTGCTCGCTGCGGACCCCCTTCCAGCGGGACCGCGACCGGATCGTCCACGGCAAGGCGTTCCGGCGGCTGACCCACAAGACGCAGGTGTTCGTGGCTCCCCGGGGGGACCACTACCGGACCCGTCTCACCCACACGCTGGAGGTGACGACGATCTCGCGGACCGTGGCCCGGGGGCTGCGGCTGAACGAGGACCTCGTGGAGGCGATCGGGCTCGGGCACGACCTCGGGCACCCCCCGTTCGGGCACATCGGCGAGGAGGCCCTCGACGGCTGCCTGAAAGAGCGTTTCGGGCGCGATTTCCGCCACTACGAGCACTCGCTGAGGGTGGTCGAGCACCTCGAGCGGGACGGGCGGGGTCTCAACCTGACCGAGCAGGTGCGAGAGGGGATCGTGCGCCACTCCTCGAGGGCCCCGCTGCCCGAGACGCTCGAGGGGCAGATCGTGCGGGTGATCGACCGGGTCGCCTACATCAACCACGACATCGACGATGCCGTGCGGGCGGGCCTGCTGGACGAGCGGGAGCTCCCGAGGGGGCCGATCGAGGTGCTGGGCACGACGGGCTCGGCGCGGATCGACGCGCTCGTCCACGACATGGTCGAGCAGTCGGCAGCCCGTGGGGAGATCGTCCAGGGACCCCTCGCCGGGCCGGCGATGGGCGAGCTGCGGGACTTCATGTTCGAGCGGGTGTACCTGGGGCCGGCGGTGAGGGAGGAGTACGCGAAGATCACCGAGGTCGTGAGGAGGCTGTTCGCCCACTACGTCGATCACCCCGAGCTGCTCCCCGCCGGCGGGCCGGGAGACGGGGTTGGCCCGCCGGAGCACCTCGCCCAGCGGGTCACGGATTACCTCGCCGGGATGACCGACCGGTACGCGATCCGGGCCTATACCGAGCTGCAGGTGCCGCGGGCGTTCGCCCGCTAGGTTGGCCCTCGGTGGCGCTGTACACGAGCGAGTCCAAGGACCGGGTCAGGGAGGCGGTGGACTTCCTCGAGCTGGTGGGTGCCCGCACGGAGCTTCGACGGGCCGGCCCCGCCCGCTACGAGGGGCTGTGTCCGTTCCACGACGAGCGCACCCCCTCGTTCGGGATCGACCACCAGCAGAAGGTCTACCACTGCTTCGGCTGCCAGGCCTCGGGGGACGTGTTCACGTTCGTCCAGGAGACGGAGGGGGTGGATTTCAAAGAGGCGCTGGAGCTGCTCGCCGAGCGGACGGGTGTGGAGCTGGTGCCCGAACGGGAGGACCCCAGGGAGGAGGAGCGCCGCCGGGGCAGGGCCCGGCTGCTCGAGCTCGTGGGGCGGACGGCGACCTACTACGAGCGGTATCTGTGGGACTCGGAGGAGGCCCACCGGGCACGGGAGTACCTCGTCGAGCGGGGCCTGGGGGAGGAGATCCTGAGGGAGTTCGGGGTCGGCTACGCCCCCAGCGCCTGGGACCGGGTGCTGCTCGCCTCGAGGCGGTCCGGATTCTCCGAGCGGGAGCTGTACGAGACCGGGCTCGCCCAGCGCTCCAAGCAGGACGGGCGTCCCTATGACCGCTTCCGTGGGCGGATCATGTTCCCGCTCGCCGACATCCGCGGGCGGGTGCTGGGGTTCGGGGCCAGGGCGATGCGGGAGGACCAGCGGCCGAAGTACCTGAACACCGCCGACAACAGCATCTACCACAAGGGCTCCCACCTGTTCGGGGCCCACCTGGCCAGGCCGCACGCCGCCCGGGCAGGCCAGGTGATCCTGTGCGAGGGGTACACCGACACGATCGCCCTGCACCAGGCCGGGATGCGCAACGCAGTCGGGCTGATGGGAACCGCCCTCACCGACGATCAGGTCGCCGAGCTGGCGCGGATGGCGAACACGGTCCTGCTCGCCCTCGACGCCGACAGCGCCGGGCAGGAGGCGATGCTCCGCTCGGCCCGTGTGGCCGCGCGACGGCGCCTGGAGCTGAGGGTGGTCGAGCTCCCGGACGGGGCCGATCCCGCCGAGCTGATCCAGCGGGAGGGCCCCGGGGCGATGACACGGGCGGTCGAGAACCCGGTCCCCTTCATCCGCTTCCGCGTCGAGCGGGTCCTGCAGGACGGCGACCACTCCACGGCGGAGGGCCGGGACCGGATGCTCGAGGAGCTGAGGCCCCTGTTCGCCGAACTCCCGGAGAGCGCGATGCGGATGGAGCTGACCACGCTCGTCGCCAACCGGCTGGCGTTGAAGGACCGCCTCGCCGAGCGGGCCCTGTCCGCCACCCCGGGCCCGTCGAGGTCGCGCGCCGGATCGCGGGGGGAGGCCCCAGGCCGTGGGGCGACCCCGGCCGGGGGATCGCCCGGTGATGGGAAGCAGCAGGGCGGCGGGGCACCGGCACCCGAGCTCCAGGCCCAGGAGGAGACCGAACGGACCTTCCTGGCGCTCTGCATCGCCGACCCCACGGACGGGGTGGAGGTCCTCGAGGCGCTCGACCTCGAGGAGCACTTCGCGAGCCCGCTCGTGCGAAGGGCGGCGGCGAGGCTGAAGGCCGGGGGTCTGGCGGAGCCGATGAAGGACCCCCCCGGGGCGGTGGCGCTCGAGGACGACCCACGGCTGAAGGAGCTGCTGGCGGAGCTGATCGTGGCGGCCGGCCGCGAGCACCCCGACAGCGCGATGCTCGACGTCCAGCGCCTGCAGCTCGAGCTGGCCCGCGTGGAACGGGAGATCCAGCGCGCCAGGGGGAGCGGAGGCGGCGAGATCACCCAGCTCGCCCGCCGCAAGGCCGAGATCAAGCACGAGTTCGACCAGGCCAACGAGCGGGTGCTGGAGGAGAGCGGGAACAGCGCGGGGTGAGCGGGCCTGGGACGCCGGAGAGTTTCGTCGCAGGCGGCCGTGAGACTGGGGTTGTGCAACGCGCGGCGCTGGAACGACATCTGGAGCAAGGCCTGTCCCTGGCGGAGATCGGCCGGCGGGTTGGACGCCACGAATCGACCGTGGCGTACTGGCTGGCACGGCACGGGCTCGAGGCGAATGGACGGGAGCGGCACGCGGCGAAGGGACCAATTGCTCGCGAGCGGCTCGAGGAGCT
>DATJOU010000293.1:0-9810 GCA_035506775.1 Solirubrobacteraceae bacterium
CGCGCACCACAGGAGCAGGATCGCGACGAACACCAGCGCCAGCATCGACTTGCGGATGCCCGGGTCGTCGACGGCGCCGTGGGCCGGACCGAGCTGGCGGATGATGACCCTCGCGCCGGCCGGGACGTTGTTCGCGTTCTCGCTGCTCCACACGTATTCCTGCATGCCGACGGCGGCGGCGTTCGCCAGCGCGACGGCTTTCGCGGTCGTGGGCGCCTGGGCGTTGATCGTGATCGTGGGCAGGTTGGTCTGGCTTTCGAAGCCCAGGCGGTAAGGCTTGGTTTCGCCGGTGATCTCGACGTTGCGCTTGATCTCGGTGGGCTCCTGTTCGACGCGCGGCTCGTCGAGGCTCACCGGGCCGGTCGCGAACAGCTGTTCACCCGACAGCCCCACACGTTTGGCGATCACGCCGAGGACCGACGGGCTGGTCATGAAGTTCGCGTACACGGTGGCGCGCGAGGCGAGCGGTTCGAACGACTGCTCGGTGTTGCCGAGGACCGAGGACTCGGAGTCCACGAGCACCTGGGTGCTGGCGCTCGAGTGGACCAGAGAACGTGGCTTCAGGCCGAAGCCGTCGAGGCGGTACACGCTGAAGATCGCGACCACCAGGGCCACGGCCGCGCCGATCGCGACGAGTCGCCGGCGTGCGGCCAGCTCACGCAGTATGAGGACGAACTCCATGGGATCAGATGCCTCCTTCGGGCCGCGGGGGATGGCGGCCGTTTCGAGCAACCAACGCGGCTGCGATCGCGTTTTTTGCGGGCTGGGAGGCGGAATGGTCGGCCTCTTGCAAGCCCGGTGGCCTCCGCGGCCCGCGGACGCAAGAAGCCTTTCGGAGACCCCGTTAGGTCGTGCGAGCGTCGGCGACGGTCGCCGCGCGCCGAACCAACCACGATCGGCAGGTCAAACGGTATGAGGACTTTGGTGACGGGCGGAGCAGGCTTCATCGGGAGCCACCTCGTCCGCGAGCTGGTTGCGCGGGGCGACGATGTCGTCGTGCTGGACTCCCTCGAGGAGCAGGTCCACGGCGACCAGGTCCCCGACCTGCCGCCGTCGGTCGAGCTGGTCGTCGGCCAGGTCGGCGACCGCCTGGCCGCCCACCGCGCCCTCGCGGGCGTGGACCGGGTAGTGCACCTGGCGGCCGCGGTGGGCGTCGGCCAGTCGATGTACGAGATCGCCCGCTACACGGAGCGCAACACGATGCAGACCGCGATCTTCCTCGAGGAGCTGGTGGCGCAACGCCCGCTCCCGGAGCGGCTGGTGGTGGCCTCCTCGATGTCGATCTACGGGGAGGGGGAGTACCAGTGTGCCGAGCACGGCCTGATGGCCGTGACTCCGCGTCCGGAGGACCAGCTGCTGGCGCGCCAGTGGGAGCCCTGCTGCCCCGCCTGCGGGGGCGAGCTCGGGCCGGTGGGGACGCGGGAGGTCAAGTCGCTGATCCCCACCTCGATCTACGCGATCACCAAGCGCGACCACGAGGAGCTGTGCCTGGTCGCCGGGGCGGCCTACGGCATCCCGTCGGTGGCGCTGCGCTTCTTCAACGCCTACGGCCCCGGGCAGGCGCTCTCGAACCCGTACACCGGCGTGGCGGCGATCTTCGCCTCGCGGCTGCTCAACGGGCGCCCCCCGATCATCTTCGAGGACGGCGAACAGTCACGCGACTTCATCCACGTCAGCGACATCGTCCGCGGGATCCTGTTCGCGCTCGAGTCCGAGCGCGCGGAGGGGCACGCGATCAACCTCGGGACGGGACGCCCGACGACCGTGATCGAGATGGCCCGGGCGCTGTCCGCCGGGCTGGAGGTCGAGATCGACCCCGTCTGCAACCACCAGTACCGGGCGGGAGACATCCGCCACTGCTACGCCGACCCGGCGCGCGCCAGAGAGCTGCTCGGGTTCGAGGCCCAGACGTCGCTGGAGGACGGTCTCCGCGACCTGCTGGACTGGCTCGTGGGGCAGGACCCCGTCGATCGGGTCGACCACGCTGCCCGCGAGCTCGCCGCCCGCGGCCTGGCCCGCTGACTCGCGATGTTCCGCGAAGGGGCTTCCGAGCGGGCCGATCTCGCGATCGTGGTGGTCTCCACCAACGAGGTCCACTGGCTCGATCGTTGCCTTACGACGGTGTTCGAGCGCGCCGGCACGGCGAGCCTGGAAGTGATCGTGGTCGACAACTCCTCGACCGACGGCACCCGCGAGTTCGTCGAATCGCGGTTCCCCCAGGCGCACGTCGTGACCTCTCCCAACCGCGGCTTCGCGTACGGGAACAACCGCGGGATGGAACTCGCGAGCGCGCGCTACGTGCTGCTGCTGAATCCCGACACGGAAATCCGCGAGGGGACCTTCGGCGAGCTCGTGGACCTGCTCGACGCGCGTCCCGACACGGGCCTGGCGGGAGTCCGCCAGATCACGGCCGACGGCGAGCTGTGGCCGACCATCCGCCGCTTTCCCAGCATCAGCCGGGCGCTCGGCGAGGCGCTGTTCTCCGAGCGCTGGCCGGTCCATCCGGCGTGGTCCGGGGAACGCCTGCTCGACTGGGCCGCCTACGAGCACGAGCGCCCCTGCGACTGGACCTCGGGGTCCTTCATGGTGGCCCGCCGGGAGGCACTCCTCGGCGCGGGTCTGCTCGACGAGCGCTTCTTCATCTACTCCGAGGAGCCCGACCTGTGCCTGCGCATCAAGCGTGCGGGCTGGCAGGTACGCCATCTCCCCCAGATGACGATCGTCCACCACGCCGGCAAGGGCGGGGTGCGCCCCCGCATGGTGGCCCAGGTCGCCTACACGCGCCGGCAGTACGCCCGCAAGCACTTCGGCCGGCTGTACCGGGCCGCCTTCCTGTCCGCCTTCGCCGTCGGGCAGGTGATCCGCTCGGTCGGCACCGGCGGCGGCGATGGCGCCGCCCGCCGCGAGGGCGCCAGGCTCGCCCTGCGCACGCTCGTCGGTCGTGTGGCGCCACCGTTCGGCGCCCCGCCCGCCACCGCCGTCTCCCCGGTCCCCGCCGCCCTCGACGGGCGTGGGGCGTTGGCTCACGCCGCCTTCGAGGAAGTCGCCTGACGCTCCGCGCGGCGCGTCTCGCGGCGGGCCTCACGCGACGGGGCGACCGCGCCGGACAGGCGCTCGTAGACCTTCACCAGAGCCCGCTCGGAGTGCTCCCAGGTCAGCTCCAGCGCTCGCTCGCGCGCCAGGCGGCCGAGCTGCAGGCGCCGTTCCCCGTCGCCGGCGAGCTCGCCGACCACCGCCGCGAACGCGTCGGGTCGCCCGCAGGGCGCGTAGAGGGCCGCCGGCCCCGCCGTGAGGCGCGTCTCGCGCAGGTCGTATGCCACCAGGGGGCGCCCGCAACCCATGTACTCGGCGACCTTGATCATCGTCGAGCCGTGGTTGAGCTCCGTTCCGGGGGCGGGGTCGAGGCCGATGTCGGCATCCGCGATCAGCTCGGCCACCCGCTCGTGGGGGACGCGTCCGGTGAACGTGACCCGCTCGGCGACCCCGGCGCGCCGGCAGCGGGCCAGCAGCTCCTCCCGTGCGGGCCCGTCGCCGACGACCGTCAGGTGGGCCCCGGCGAGCGGGGGTGACGCGAGGATCTCGGGGAGCTCGAGCACACCGTCCTGGGAGTCGAGCGTGCCGACATACACGAGCCGGGGAGCCTCCAGCGCTCCCTGCCGGGCCGGCGGCGGGCTGGGAAACTCGCGCGCCCGCGGCCCGTTGCGGACGATCGTCACCTTGGCGGGCGAGCCGCCACAGCGGGCGATCGCCAGCTCGCGCTGGGTCTCGTTGGTCACGATCACCTCGTCGGCGCACGCGACGGCCGCCCGTTGGACAGCCCTCAGCACCGGTCCCGCAGGGCCTCCGCCGAACTTCGCCGCGAACAGCTCCGGGGCCGAGTCGTGCATGTCGTAGACGACGCCGGACCCGAGCAGCCTGGCGGTCACGCCGGCGACCGCGAGCGTGTCGGGGGGTCCGTTGAGGTGCACGGTGCAGCGCTCCCGCAGCAGGGCCGGCAGCGTCCGGGCCAGGAGCTGCAGGTGGGCGACCCCGTACTCGAGCAGGTAGGACCAGGGCGACCCGCCGGCCCATACCGTCCGGTAGCGCCGCACCTCCACGCCCAGCACCGTCTCGCGGGCGACCTGACCCTCGCCACGGGGGGCGAGCACGGTGACCCGGTGGCCGGCGGCGTGCAGCGACTCCGCCTCGTTACGGACACGGGTGTCCTCGGGATAGGTGAAGTTCTCGAGGAGCATCACTATCCGGCGCACGTCCGATCAACGGGACCCCGCTCGGCGGACTTCCGCCCGGCGCAAGGAACGGCACCCGCCGGTCGTTATCCAGTCCGCGAGGTGTGATGATCGACGACCTGGCCGAGTCCGAGTTCGACGAGCCGCGCAAGCGCATCGCGGTGGTGGCGGGGCGTGGCCTGACACCCGCCCAGGAACGGACGCTCGGCGCGCTCGAAGGCGCCCTGCCGGTCTCCTTCTTGGAGGTGTCCGGCACGGAGGTTCCCGACGGCGCCGACGGGGTACTCGTGCTGGGTTTGGGAAGCTGCCTGACGGTCCCGACCGGGCCTCCCCGGCTGGTGCTCGCCACGGCGGCCGGGCCCGGCTCGGATAGCCCGGCGCCCGGCGAGGGGGCGTCGCTGCCGCGCGTTGCGCTGGCCGACGACTCGGCGCTCGAGCGGTCCCTGCGCGGGCGCCGCATCCAGGAGGGCGCACTCCCGGCGGCCGCCCTCCCCCCGGTGCCCGCGGTCGGCACCGAGCTCGCCCGCCTGGAGGGCCGCACGGTCTGGTGGCAGGTGGGCGACGACACCCCCGCGCTCGGCGTGAGCGCCTACCCGCTGGCGGAGCTGGCGCCCGGGGGAACGCTGCGGGATCACCTGCGGGCACGCTGCTTCATGGGACTGCTCCCGCTCGTGCACTTCATCCGACGCCTGGTCGGCCCCCGCTGGAGCGAACCCGGGCTGCGGGCCTCGTTCGTGATCGACGACCCGAACCTCCACCGGACCTCCTACGGGTTCCTCGACTACCGCGAGCTGGCGGCCCATGCCACCCGCCACTGCTACCACGTCGGCTTCGCGACCGTCCCGCTGGATGGCTGGCTGGTCAACCGCCGGGCTGCCTCGCTGCTGGCCGAGAGCCGGCCGGTGCTGTCGTTGTCGATGCACGGCAACGACCACGCCGCCCACGAGCTGGGTCGTCTCGACGGCGACGAGCGGGCCGCCCGCGCGATCGCACAGGCGCTGCGGCGGGTGGCCTCGCTGGAACGCCGCTCCGGGGTGGCGGTTGAGCGCGTGATGGTGCCCCCCTACGAAGACTGCTCGGAGCCGGCGCTGCGGGCGATGTTCCGCCTCGGGATCGAGGCCGCCTGCGTGTCGCGTCCGCACCCCTGGTACGTCGGCCCTCCCTCGACCTCCCCGCTGGCCGGGTGGCATCCCGCCGAGCTGGTCGCGGGGGGGATACCCGTGCTGCCGCGCTATCCGCTGAGCGGAGACCGCGACGACCTCCCGCTGCGGGCCTTCCTGGGGCAGCCCCTGATCCTGTACGGACACCACTGGGACTTCGCGGAGGGCCTCGACCTGCTGGCCCGGGCGGCAGCGGAAATCAACGGCCTGGGCGACGTTGAGTGGGGGCCGCTGGGGTGGATCGCCCGCACCAACTTCGCCACCCGGGCCCACGACGGCACCCTGCTGGTGCGGATGCACGCCCGCCGGGTCGCGGTCCGGGTTCCGGCCGGGGTGCGTTCCGTGCGGGTGCTGGTGGGGGAGCCCACCGGTGGCAGCGAGGGGCACCGGGTGAGCGATTCGCGCAGCTCGGCCGCGATCGAGTACGACGGCCGCCGGGGGATCTCGGCCCCGATCGCCACCGAGGGCCGCGACCGCCTCGAGCTGACGCTGGCCGCCGACCGCCCGCTTGGCCAGGACGAGGTCCGCCCGCCCGGCGTGAGGCCGTGGCTGGCGGTGCGCAGGGCGCTGGTCGAGGGACGTGACCGCCTCCAGCCGATCCGCCGCCGGCGACGCCGCCCGGGGCGCGGGGGTGCGCCCGCGGGCGCACCCCCGACCCGCCCCGTCCCGATCCTGTTCTCCGTCCACAGCGGAAAGCTCGGCGGAGCGGAGCGGATGGCGCTGCTGGAAGCAGAGCGGCTGGGATCCCGCTTCGAGTTGCTGCTGGCGGTGCCGGACGGCCCCCTGCGCCCCCGCTTCGCCGCCCACGGAGAGCTCGTCGCGGGGGCCGCGACGCTGCCCCTGTGGGGAGCCTCCCCGCGGCGCTGGCTGAGCGGCTCGGTCCGGACGGTGGCCGACGCGATCAGGATGGCGAGGCTGATCCGCCGTCGTGGGGTGGAGCTCGTGCTGACCAACAGCTCGGTGTCCGTGGCTCCCGTGCTCGCCGCCAAGCTGGCCGGGGTGCCGGTGATCGTGCACGCCCGGGACGTCCCCAAATCGAGGCTGGCCCCGCTGGTGCTGGCGGCGCAGGGGCGGCTCGCGGACACGGTGATCGTGATCGCCGACGCGCTGGCGCCCTACTTCCGCGCCCGTTCCCGCACGCGCGTGGTGCGGATCAACGACGGGATCAGGGTGCCGGCCGAGTCGCGCGCCCCGGGGCGGGTCGCGTTCGGGTCGCCCGTGCGGCTGTGTCTGATCGGCGGGATCGATCCCCGCAAGGGTCAGGACGTCGCGATCGCAGCCCTCGCGCAGTTGCGCGAGCAGGGGATCGCGGCGACCGTGGAGCTCGTCGGACGGGACGTTGACGAGGGCTTCGCCGCCTGTGTGCGGGCCGACGCCCGGCGCCTCGGTCTTGCCGGGCAGGTCGAGTTCGCGGGCGAGGTGGACGACGTCGAGGAGCACCTCTCCAGGGCCGACATCGTGGTCGCCCCGTCGCGTGACGAGTGGACGCCGCTGGTGCTGATGGAGGCGCTCGTGCGGGCCAAGCCGGTCGTCGCCACCCGCGTGGGCGCGGTCGCGGACGTGGTTCGCGACGGGGAGTCGGGGTTGCTGGTGGCGCCCGAGAGCCCGACGGAGCTGGCCACGGCGGTCGCGAGGCTGGTCTCCGATCCGGTCACGGCGGGCCACCTGGCGGAACGTGGAAGCCGGCTGGTACGGGCCGAGTTCGGGGTCGAACGCACGCTCGAAGGGGTCCAGACGGAGGTGGACCGGTTGCTGTCTTGCGGTTTTCGCAAGGGGCGCGAGCGCAGGCCCCCCGAAGCCGTTGTGTAGGTCCGGGAGGTACTACAGATGAGCACGGTCACCACAATCACGCAGGAGCCGGTCACGACGGTCGCCCAGGCGCGCGCCCTGATCGGAGACACCCCCGGGGGCACGACCCCCGCGCGGGGCGAGCGGATCCACAACTTCGTCCGCGAACACCGCTTCGAGAACTGCCTGGAGCTCGGCTTCGCACACGGGGTCGGGAGCACCTACATCGCCTCGGCACTGGAGGCGAACGGACGCGGGCGGCTGACGAGCGTCGACGTGCCCTCGGCGCTGGAACGCTCTCCGTTGGCTTCGGAGCTGCTCGAGCAGGCCGGGCTCTCCCACCGGGTCACGGTCGAGATCGAGCAGACGAGCTACACGTGGTTCCTGCACCGGACGCTCCGCGAACAGCTGCGGGACTCCACGATCGAGCCGATCTACGACTTCGTGTTCCTCGACGGGGCCCACACCTGGGACGTGGACGGCTTCGCCTTCCTGCTGGTGGACAAACTGCTGAAGCCGGGCGGGTGGATCCTGTTCGACGACCTGTACTGGAGGCTGGACGCCGAGCGCTGGCCCGACGTGCCCGCCGAGCAGCGGGCCGTGACACAGGTCAAGGAGGTGTGGGACCTGCTGGTGCTCACCCACCCCGGCTACGACGAGATGCGCAGCGACGGGTCCTGGGGCTGGGCGCACAAGGCGACCACGCCCTCCCCCGAGACGCGGGTCGTCTCCGAAGCCGCCCCGCTGCTCGCGCAGCTGCGCGAAGTCGCGCGGTACGCCCGCGAGCGCTCGCCGCTCTGAGGCCGGGCCGCCGATGCAGCAGCGCCTGCTGATCATCTCTCCGGTCCGTAACGAGGAGTCCCATCTCGAGCTCGTAGCCGAGGCGCTCGAGAACCAGACCCGGCGTCCGGACCTGTGGGTGGTCGTCGACGACGGGTCCACCGACCGTTCGCCGGAGATCCTCGCCGGGCTGGCCGGGCGGATCGGCTTCCTGAAGGTCGTCCAGGCCACCAAGCGTCCCTCCAGGGGCCCCGTCAAGGACCGGCTGGCCACGGCTGCCGCCCCGCGGACCTTCAACGCCGGGCTCGACGCCGTCGACTGGCGGTCCTTCACCCACATCGCCAAGCTCGACGGCGACACCGAGCTGCCCCCCCGCTACTTCGAGCGCCTGCTGGGCGAGTTCGAGCGCGACCCCAAGCTGGGTCTCGCCGGAGGGCTGTACGCCGACCCCGCCCCCGAGGGAAGCGGGGAGGACTGGAAGGTGGTGCCGATCCCGCTCGAACACCACGTGCCCGGGACGCTGAAGTGCTACTCGCTGGAGTGCTTCCAGGCGATCGGCGGGGTCCAGGAGCGGCTCGGCTGGGACACGATCGACGAGACATACGCGCGCATGCGCGGATACCGGACCCGCGTGTTCGCGGAGTTGGTCGCCCACCACCACCGCCCCTGGGGCAGCGCGGACGGCACCCTCAGGGGCCGCGCCCGTCACGGCCGTTGCGCCTACATCGTCCAGTTCCCGCTCCCGTGGGTGACGCTGCGTGCCTTCAAGGTGGCGCGCACCAGGCCGCGGGGGCTGTCGGGCGTGGCGTTCCTGTACGGCTACCTGCGGGCCGCGGCCGGCGGTGTGCGGCGCGTCGAGGACCCCGCCTTCCGCGGCTTCGTGCGGGCCGAGCTTCGCGGGCGCGCCCGCGAAGCGATCTCCGGCCGGCTCTCGCGCCGCCGTGGACCCGGGCTCGTCCCGCTCGCGGACGGCGAGCGCTGAGGAGGGCACCGTGTGTGGGATAGCCGGCATCGCTCGGGCGTCGCGTGCGCCGGTGGAGCGGGAGACGCTCGAGCGGATGTGCGAGGCGCAGGTCCACCGCGGACCGGATGCGCGCGGCCTGCACCTCGCCGAGGGGGTCGGCCTCGGGATCCAGCGCCTACGTGTGATCGACCTCGTGACGGGCGACCAGCCGATCCACAACGAGGACCGCTCCGTGACCGTGGTGCTGAACGGCGAGATCTACAACTTTCGCGAGCTCAGGCGCCGGCTGCGCGCGAACGGCCACAACCTCGCCACCGACGGCGACACCGAGGTCATCGTCCACCTGTACGAGGAGCTGGGACCGGACTGCGTCCGCGAGCTACACGGGATGTTCGCCTTCGCGCT
The DNA here is from genome assembly GCA_035506775.1 of Solirubrobacteraceae bacterium. Classification (GTDB taxonomy): domain Bacteria; phylum Actinomycetota; class Thermoleophilia; order Solirubrobacterales; family Solirubrobacteraceae; genus Palsa-744. The sequence continues at coordinate 9,327 of DATJOU010000293.1, forward strand.
GTGGGACAGCCGCCGCCACCAGCTGCTGCTGGCCCGTGACCGCGTCGGCAAGAAGCCGCTCTTCTACAGCGAGCGGGAGGGGGCCCTCAGCTTCGCCTCCGAGCTCGGGGCGCTGATGCAGGACCCCGAGGTCCCTCGCGAGATCGACCACCAGGCGCTCGACGCCTACCTCGCCTACGGCTGCGTCCCCGCCCCCCTGAGCGCCTTCGCCGGGGTGCGCAAGCTGATGCCGGCGAGCACACTCGTCTACCGGGGCGGCAGGGTTCGCACCGAGCGCTACTGGCGGCTGGACTACTCGCGCACGCGTCCCGAGGAGTCCGAGGAGGAGCTGCACGAGGAGATCCGCGAGACGATCCGCCGTGCCGTGCGGCGGCGGATGGTCGCCGACGTGCCCACGGGAGCGTTCCTGTCGGGGGGGATCGACTCCTCCGCGGTGGTGGCGGCGATGGCCGAGAGCTCGCCCCATCCGGTGAAGACCTTCTCG
>DATJOU010000294.1:0-8608 GCA_035506775.1 Solirubrobacteraceae bacterium
CGTCGGCGACTACCGCGATCCGGGCGCCGGGCTCGACCTCGGCGAACTGCTCGTGACCGCCGCCCGCGTCCCGGGCGTGGAGCGGGTGCGGATCTCCTCGATCGAGGTGATCCACGTGCGCGACTCGGTGCTCGAGGCGCTGCAGCAGGAGCCGAAGGTGTGCCCCCACCTGCACGTGCCTCTCCAGTCCGGCGACGACGGGGTGCTGGCCGCGATGGGCCGCCACTACGACGCCGGGGAATACCTCGAGACGATCGCCCGGCTGCGGGCGGCGGTGCCGCACATCAATGTCACCACGGACGTGATCGTCGGCTTCCCCAACGAGGACGAGGCGGCCTTCCAGCGGAGCCTCGAGCTGGTCGAGCGGGCCGGTATCAGCCGCGTGCACACGTTCTCCTACTCCTCCCGTCCCGGCACCGCCGCCGAGGCCCTCGGAGACCTCGTCGAGCCCGAGGAGAAGAAACGCCGCTCACAGGCGATGCGGGGCCTCTCGGAGGTGCGCTCCCGCCAGCACCGCAACCGCAAGCTGGAGCAGAGCGAGAGGGTGCTCGTGGACAAGGTGGCGGACACCCAATGCTCGGGATACACCGAGGACTACACCCGCTGCTACCTCCCGGCCGGGGCCGGGGGGGCGGGCGAGGTGCTGGACGTCAACGTGCACGAGTTGCACGCCGACGGGCTGCTGGTGAGCCCGGCCTGAGGACCCCCGGCCTGGCGCCGGGCTAGCCGGGCGCGCTCGCCGGGCTCTTGGGGTCGATCAGGATCTTGGCGTGGGTGTCGGGGTCGGCGAGCGCTTCGAAGGCGTTCTCGACCCCGGCCAGCCCGACCGAGCCGGTGACCAGCGGGGAGGCGTCGACCTTGCCCTCGGCCAGCATCTGCAGCGTCTGCTGGAACTCCAGCGGCGTGTAGCCGACCACGAAGCGCAGGTCGATCTCCTTGTTGATCGCCATCGCCGGCTGGAAGCGGTCGGCGCCCATGCACACGCCCACCACGACCACCCGCGAGAACAGCGGTGCGCTGCCGATGATCTGGTCGATCACCCCGGGAACGCCGACGCATTCGAAGATCACCGGGCTCTTCGGCGTGGTCGCGCCGAACACTTCGGCGGCGCGCCACACGCGATGCCACGGCAACGGCAGGCGATGCAGTTTCTCCATCGCCCCGAGGGCGGTGTCGAGCGCCGCCGGGATGGTGGTGAGGTGCCCGTGCTGCTCCCCCGGGCGGTAGGGCGAGTCCACGGCCGGGTCCACCACCACATCGGCCCCGCAGGCGCGGGCCAGCGCCCGTCGCCCGGGCGAGAAGTCGCTCGCGACGACGGTGCGGACGCCGCTGGCCTTGAGCATGCAGATCACCGACAGCCCGATCGGGCCGCACCCGATCACGATCGCCACGGTCCGCTTCTTGACCTCTCCCCGGCGAACCGCGTGCCAGGCGACGGCCATCGGCTCGGTGAGCGTGGCGAGCTGCGGCGGCAGCCCGTTCGGGACGGCGATCGCCAGCGACTCCTCGACCACGATCTGCTCGGCGTAGGCCCCGGGGGCGACGGCCGACAGGCCGATCCCATGCACGCCGGAGCCGGCCCGCAGCAGCGGCAGCGCCACCACGTCGGTCCCCTCGGGCACCGTCCCGCGCGTGCGCGGCCCGCGTTCGACGACCTGCCCGCAGAACTCGTGCCCCATCACGACGTCCTGGTCGGAGCGCATGAAGTCGTCGTAGCCGGCCTCGCGGGCGAGCTCGGCGAGCTCGTCGCAGTGATGGCGGGCGTGGAGGTCCGAGCCGCAGATCCCGCAGCGCTGCACGTCGATCAACAGCTGGCCGGGACCCGGGACCGGGGTCGGCAGCTCGACCACCTCGAGCCGCCCGTCGCGGCAGCTCACGGCCCTCATCCGGCGGGTGCTCCGCGGGCGCGGCGGCTCATGCCGCGAAGGCGTAGTCGTCGAGGTCGAAGCGGGCGCTCCGCCACGCGGCCTCGAGCGTCAGGCTGGGACGGAACGGGGCGTCCCCGTGCTGGTCGAAGTAGTAGCTGTTGGAGTTCGCGCACGAGCCCTGGAAGAAGATCTGGTTGTGGCGGCGGCCGAGCATCGACTCCCAGTAGCGGCGGTTGGCCTCGGGGGTGATCTCCACGCGGGTGGCGCCCTGCTCGCGGGCCCGCCGCAGGCAGCGCACGATGTGGCGCATCTGCGTCTCGATCAGGCCGAAGTACGACTGGCCGTTGAAGCCGTAGGGCCCGAGGATCGAGAACCAGTTCGGGAAGCCCGGGACGCTCACCCCCTCGTAGGCCTGCAGGCGGTTCTCCGTCCACCACTCCTCGAGGGCGACCCCACCCACCCCGCGGGTCACGAACGGCGGCATATTGCCGGTGTCGAAGACCTTGAAGCCGGTCGCCAGGATCAGCACGTCGAGCGGGTGGTCGGTCCCGTCGGCGGTGCGGATGCCGCCCGGGGTGATCTCCTCGATGGCGGCCGTCTCGAGGTGCACGTTGTCGCGGTTGAAGGTGCGGACGTACTCGTTGTGGAAGCTCGGGCGCTTGCAACCGAGGCCGTACTGGGGCGTGAGCTTGTCGCGCACCTCCGGGTCCTCGACCTCGCGCAGCAGCTTGCGGGCCGCCCCTTCGCCTTTGGCGCGCAGGCTCGGGAAGGTGCCCGCGAAGTGGGCCGCCAGCACGAACGTCGCCTCGACGAACGCCTGGCTGAGCCAGCGCGTCAGGAGCTTCGCTCCCGGCACCCACCGGAGCAGGGTGCGCATGCGCGCATCCAGCGGCGCGTCGAGCTTGGGCAGGCACCAGATCGGGGTGCGCTGGAAGACCGTCAGCCGCTCCACCTCCGGTGCGATCGCCGGGATCACCTGGATCGCCGAGGCGCCGGTGCCGACCACGCCGACGCGCTTGCCCCGCAGGGACACCGAGTGGTCCCAGCGGGCGGTGTGCATCGTGTCGCCGGCGAAGCTCTCGACGCCGGGGATGTCGGGCAGCTTCGGCTGGCTGAAGACCCCCGTCGCCCCGATCACGTAGCGGGCCGTGAGGTCCTCCCCGGCGGCCGTCTGCAGGCGCCACACGTTGGCGTCCTCGTCGAAGCTCGCGCCGGTGACCTTCGTGTTGAGGCGGATCCGGTCGCGGACCCCGTACTTGCTCACGCAGTCCTCGGCGTACGCCTTCAGCTCGCGCCCCGGGGCGTACACCCGCGACCAGTGACTGCGCTTCTCGAACGAGAACTGGTAGCTGAAGGACGGGATGTCGACGGCGATCCCCGGGTAGGTGTTCCAGTGCCACGCTCCCCCCACCCCGTCGCCCTCCTCGAGCACCACGAAGTCCCGGAACCCGGCCTGGTCGAGCTTGATCGCCGCGCCGATGCCGGAGAACCCGGCCCCGATCACGGCCACGTCGTGGTCGATCGCCTGCCCACCGTTGGCCATACAGCCAGGATAAGCGCCGCGGCGCTTTCGTGTCGGGGCGAGCCGGACCCGGTGGGGGCGCCGCCCTGCGCGCCGTGAACGCACGCCGGCAATCCCGCCGCTATGGTCCGGCGGCGATGAAGCTCTACCACCGCGAACACACCGGACGCCCGTTGCGGGTGCTGTGGACGCTGGAGGAGCTGGGCCAGCCCTACGAGCTCGAGCTGATGACCTACGAGGTGGGCAAGAGCGAGGAGCACTTCGCCCGTCACCCGCTGGGGCGGGTTCCGGTGATCGACGACGGCGAGGGCTACGTGTTCGAGTCCGCGGCGATCTGCCTGCAGCTCGCCGACCTGCACCCCGAGGGAGCCATGATCGCGCCGCTCGGGAGCCACGAGCGGGCGCTGGTCTACCAGTGGGCGGTGTTCGCCCCGAGCGAGCTGGAGCCGCCTGCGATGGAGGCCGCGATCTTCAAAGACGCCGACCCCGAGCGTGCCGCCAAGGCCCGTGAGCGCTTCAGCGCCGCGGCCGACGCGGTCGAACGCTCGCTCGACGGCCGGGATTTCCTCGTGGGGGACCGCCTGACGGTCGCCGACGTGATGGTCAGCACGGCGGTCAACTTCGCCAACCGGGCGGGGTTCGGAGAGCTGCTCGGGGAGGCCGTGAAGGCGTACCTCGCCGCCCTCCAGGAGCGTCCCGCCTTCCAGCGCGCCCGCGAGGCCGCATCGCAGCTCCCTGCCGCCGCCGAGTAGCAGCGGCGAAAAAGATGTTTAGGGCCGCGGTCGGCGGGTAATCGACGTCCGTCGAGGAATGGATCGCTGGGGGGGACCCATCAGCGAGTTTCGCTGGTTTCCCGGTCGGTCCGTCAAAACTTAATCCACAGGGGAGCAAGTACATGACAGACAGGCTGTACCCAGGTCAGATGCTCTTTGCGCGGGCGCGCCGGCGCCTTCGCGCGATCGCCGTGGCGGCCGGCGCAGCGGCGACGGTGGCGTTGATCTCCACCTCCTCCGCGGGCGCCATCTCGACGGCGGAACGGGAAGAGTTCCTGCCGTTCGCCACCTGCCCGTTCAGCCAGGCGGTGCTGTGCATCTCGTCCACCACGACCGGCGGCGAATTCGTGATCGGCGAAATGAAAAAGGCGGTCCCGCTGAGCAAGCCGATCCTGATCCAGGGAGGCCTTGCGGAAAATCTCGTCAGGCGCCAGCCGCTGATCGCGCCGACCTCCGGGGAAGCGGTCGCGAAGGTTCCCGAGGAAGTCCCGGGTGGCCTCGTCGGCGTGCTCAACCTGGGCGGCGAAGTGACCGCGACGGCCGAACTCGTCGGGCCCGTGAGCGAAGTCAAGATCAGCCAGATCGCGCTCGCCGCCCCCGGTCTCGCAGGCCCGGCCGTGATCATCCCCCTGAAGGTCCACCTCCAGAACGAACTGCTCGGGGAAGACTGCTACATCGGCTCGGACACCGAACCGATCGTGCTGCACCTGACGACGGGCAACACCAGCCCGCCCGAAGGAACCGAACCGATCAAGGGCTTCGAAGGGGAAGGCGAAGTTCTGAAAAAAGGCAAGAAGACCCTGATCACCACGATCAAGAACACGAAGCTGGTCGACAACGACTTCGCGGTCCCGGCGGCCAAGGGCTGCGGGGGCGAAGAAGAAGGGCTGATCGACAAGCTGGTCAACCTCGACATCGGCCTGCCGGCAGCGGCGGGGAAGAACTCGGCGACGATGATCGCCTCGCTCTCCGAGAGCACGACGGAATTCGTCGAGAAGTACCTGCCGAAGAAAAAGAAGGAAAAGAAAGCGAAAGCGTAGGCGCCCCGGCTTCCAAAGCCCCGAGCCGACCGGCGATCGCGGCCCCCGCCGCGGTCGCCGGTTTCGCTTTCGGGTGGGCCACCTGATCGTATATGGGGGGTATGGGGCGTCGAAGAGCAAGGGGTCGGGCGCGGCTGGTGGCCGCCGTGGTGGTCGCGCTGGGCGTGCTCACGGGCGGCCTGGCCCTGGCGGCCGCGGGCGGCGGGTCGGGCCAGAGCCCGGCGGCGGGGAGCCACACCTTCACGGTCGAGCTCGCGCTGCTACGCAGGGTCTCCAAGCCGGGCGGCGGGTGGGCCCCGCTGCATGCGGGCTCGATCCCCCCGTCGCAGTCACCGGTGTCGGTCGCGGTCTGGACCGGCGAAGCCGGCCTGCGGGTCCCCGACGACTTCCTCGGGCTGTCGTTCGAGTCCACCACCCTCTCGGAACTGCCGAGCATCGTGCGGGGTGGAACCCTCTCGCGGCTGCTGGGCTCGCTCGGAAAGGGGACGCTGCGCTTCGGCGGGGGGACCGTCAACAGGTACGTGGCCTGGGAGCAGCCGGGCTCGCCGGCTCCGAGCTGGGCCACCCACCCGGTGTCGGAAGCCGACTTCAAGGCCCTCGCCTCGGTCGCCCATCGAACGGGCTGGCAGGTGCTGCTGACGATGAACCTGGCCCACTACGACCCGACGGCCGTCAAGCAGGAGGCGGCCGCGGCCCAGCGGGAGCTGCAGGGAGCGCTCGCCGGGATCGCGATCGGAAACGAGCCCAACAGCTTCGGGCGCTTCGGCCTGCGGGGTGCGGGGTGGGACTTCTCGCAGTACGCCCACCAGCTCGCCGGCTACCGGGGGGCCGTGGCGGCCGCCTCCCCCCACGCCGGCATCGCCGCCCCCGACGCCTCCACCGGGGAAGAACCGCTTCCGTGGGTGTGGGAATCGATCGGGCTGCACCCGACGATCCTGACCGACCACTACTACCCGTTGACCAGGTGCGGGCGCAAACCGACCATCACCCAGATGCTGAGCCCGGAGGTGAGGCTGGAAGAGACGGTCATGCTCAGCACCCTGGGGGACATCCAGCGAACCGCCCGCACCCCGCTGGAGCTCGATGAGACCAACGACGTCTCCTGCAAGGGCCAGCCGGGGGTCAGCAACGCCTACGCGTCGGCGCTGTGGGCCGCCGACTACATCGCGCGGGCGATGCGCTCGGGGCTGCGGGGAATCGACTTCCACGACCTGCCGGAGCTGCCCCTGTCCTACAGCCCGCTGGTCGGCGAAGGCTCGGCGCTGCACGCGAACCCGGAGTGGTACGCCCTGCTGCTCACCCACGCCCTGCAGGGGACGAGCGTGCTGCCGACCGCTGTCAGCCCGGCGTCTGACCTCACCGCCCAGGGCTTCCTGGGGGCGGGAGGGAGCGTCGAGCTGCTGCTGGTCAACTTCGCTCCCGTGGGCAGCGAGCCACGGACGGTCGCGCTCCGGCTCCACGGCCGCTCGCCGGCGACGGGGACGGTCCTCCGCCTCACGGGTCCGTCCGAGGGAGCCACCGCGGGCGTGCAGCTCGGAGGCGAGGAAGTGTCGCCCTCGGGGAGCTGGCGGCCGACGCTGCCGCTGCCGGCCGTGAGCGACCACGACGGGTCGATGTCGCTGTCGATGCCGCCCGCCAGCGCGGCGCTCGTCACGATCCCGCCCCCGTAGGCGCCCCAACCGACGCGGCCATCGGCGTGCTGCACGAGTTGCGCGCGGCCGGCCGACATCGGCGCGGCACCCTCTGGCTCGCGCGCCTGAAGCGCTGTATCATCGCGGGGCGAGGCTCGGCGGCTGGGGGCAGGAGAGCTGCTCGGAGGAGGGAGAGAGATGGCAGGCTTCACACGGAGGGATCTACTGAAGGCCGGTGCGGGGGCGGGTGTGGTCGCGCTCGGCAGCAATCCCCTGGTCCAGCAGGCGCTGGCAAAGAAAAAACTGCCGCCCGGGGAACTGTCGGATATCGAACACGTGGTGATCCTGATCCAGGAGAACCGCTCCTTCGACCACTACTTCGGGACCCTCCCGGGGGTGCGCGGCTTCAACGACACGAGCGTCCCTCGCAGCATCTTCGAACAGCCCGGCTACCCGGAAGCAGGCTACGGCGGGGTGCTGCTCCCGTTCCACCCAGAAGGCGGCCCCCAGCCGGGCGAGCGCTGCTTCCCCGACATCACCCACTCGTGGGTGCCCCAGCACGAAAGCTGGAACGGCGGCGCCATGGACGGGTTCGTGAAAGCCCACCTCGCCACGGACGGCCCCGAAGCCGGGCCGGCGACGATGGGTTACTACGAGAGCACGGACATCCCCTACTACCACGCACTCGCCGAAGCCTTCACCATCTGTGACAACTACCACTGCTCGGTGATCGGTCCTACCTACCCCAACCGCCTGTATGCGATGTCGGCGTGGATCGACCCGGACGGTGAAAACGGCGGACCGCTGGTGAAGACCGAAGAAGACTTCGACTTCCTGCGCGGTCGCTTCACCTGGACCACGATGCCCGAGCAGCTGTCCGCCCACGGGGTGACGTGGAAGGTCTACAACGGAGCCGCCCTGGGCTACGAGGACAACGTGCTCGAGTACTTCAAGAACTTCCAGACCAACGCGGAACTGACCGCTCTGGGCATCAACCCCGTCTACCCCCACGACTTCATCAGGGACATCACCCATGGGGAACTGCCCCAGGTGTCGTGGATCAACACCTCCCTGTTCGAGACCGAGCACCCCGGCTACTCCTCGGCGAAGGTGGGAGAGTTCGTCGTCGAGAGCCTGATCGCGAGGCTCCACAAACACAAAATGTGGGAGAACACCGTGCTGTTCGTCACCTGGGACGAGAACGGTGGCTTCTTCGACCACGTGGCTCCCCTGGTCGCCCCGCCGGGAACGCCGGGGGAGTACCTGACGGTGCCGGACATCGACAACGACTTCGGCGGCATCTACGGGCCGATCGGGCTCGGCTTCAGGGTTCCGCTGCTGGTGATCTCACCCTTCAGTCGCGGCGGGTTCCTGTGCTCGGAACGATTCGACCACACCTCCCTGCTGCGCTTCCTCGAGACCCGCTTCGGGGTCGAGGTCCCCAACCTCAGCGAATGGCGCCGTGAAAACACCGGCGACCTCACCGGCACCCTGAACCTCGCGGAACCGAACAAGACGATGGGCAAGCTCCCCAAGGTGAAGATGACCGAAGGGGAAGAGGTCACGGGGGCGTGTGAAAAAGTCACCCCGCTGGCGGTCCCACCGAACTCCTTCCCGCAGGAGGAAGAGCGGTACTGGAAACGCCCGAGCGGCCCGTAGCGACGCGGGCGGGCGTAGATCTAGGCCGGCGGCCCCTGCAGGCGCAGCCTCGCCGGCTCCCCCTCCCCGCCCGGGCGGGCCAGGCGCAGCTCCACGCCGCCCGCGAAGCGCTCGG